>DATGEF010000001.1:0-17838 GCA_035310405.1 Chloroflexia bacterium
TGAACGGGATATTCAGCTGCTGGAACTGCATAATGCCGCTCAAGATCACGGCGGGCAGCAGCGCGGGGCGAATCAGGGGCAGCGTGATCTGAAAAAGCTGCGTCCACCAGCCGGCCCCGTCGACACGGGCAGCCTCGTAGAGGTCGCCGGGCACGCTCTGTAAGGCGCCGAGGGTCACGAACATAAAGAACGGATAGCTCAGCCAGAGGTTGACGACCACGCAGACGATCCAGGCCAGGATCGGGTCGGCCAGCCAGGCCGGGGGATTCTGAATCCCAATCGCCTGCAGGAGCTGGTTGATCGGGCCGAACGTCGAGTTAAAGAAGAACTTCCAGATCGGGATGGTCAACATTGCCGGGGCGGCCCAGGGCACGATCAGCAGCGTGCGGTAGATCCCTTTGAGCTGGATATAGGGGCCGTTGAGCACCAGTGCCAGGGCCAGGCCAGCGACGACGAAGAGGAAGACGCAGACGACGGCGTAGAGCAGCGAATTGCCGAGCACGAAGAAAAAGTCGGTGTTGAAGGTACTGGTTCGCGTATCCCAGAACTGGTTGATGTAATTCTGCAGGCCGATAAATGAGTAATGGCCGGGTTGGGATGGGCCGAAGAAATCGACCGGATCCTGGAAATGGAACAGGTTGCGGTTGGTCAGCGACATGAAGATGGTGTAGAGGATCGGCCCGACGCTGAAGATCAGGATGCCGAGCAAGGCGGGCCCGGCATAGGCCGCCACCAGGAGATAACGGTCGCGTCTTTCCCGGGAAGCGACTCCCCCGGCCGGGGTAGCGGCGGCAGTCGCGCTCCCCGTGGCTAGTGTACTGCGCGCCATATTTAAACCTCCTACCGGGTGAAAGAACCCTGTTCCAGGCGCGGCCGGGGGGCGCGTCAGGCGCCCCGGCCACGCCACGGAGGCGGCCGGCGGCCCCCGGGCCGCCGGCCGCCGGCTACTTACTTCATCTTGGCGATGCCGGCTTCGGCCGCGTCCTGGACCTGCTTCATCACCTCGCTGGGCGCGGTGGTGGTGGTGAAGAGGCTGGTCAGGCCCTTGGCCACCGGGTCCCAGAGGGCGCCCATGAAGGGGGTGTTCGGCAGCGGCACGCCGTCGGCGGCCTGGTTGTTAAAGCCGGTGACGACCGGATCGCTGGCCGCCGCGGCCGCCGCTTCGATGTTCGCGGGCACCAGGTGCGCCGCCCCCAGCTTCATCTCGGACTCCTTCGAGGTGTAGTTCTTCATCACGTCGAGCGCGGCGGCGGCGTTCTTGCTGCCATGGGCCAGCATCACGACCTTGACGCCGACGAAGGGCTTGGCCGGGCCCGTCTTGCCGAAGTCGACCATCGGCAGCTTGGCCAGCCCGAAATCGATCCCGGCCTTCTGCAGGTCGGCGATATACCACGGGCCGTTAATGATAATCGGCGCTTTGCCGGCCTTGAACAGCGAATCGGCGACGCCATAGTCCACGTCCTTGGGCAGGATACTCTGCAGGCCCTGGACGTACTTGCCGGCGGCGATGCCTTCCGGCGTGTTCAGGCTGACGGTGCCGCTGCCATCCACATACGACGCGCCGGCGCCGTAGAAGAGCCAGGCATTAAAGTAGGCATCCTTCGGGTTCCAGACCGCGTAGTACGAGCCCGGGTTGGCCTTGTTGTAGGCGGCGGCCTTGGTCATCAGCTCGCTGGTCGTCTTGGGTAGATCGCTCTCTTTGATCAGCTTCTTGTTGTAAATGAAGGTCACGGTCTCCATCGACTCGGGCAGGGCATAGATCTTGCCGTTGTAAGTCACGGCCTCTTGTGCCGGCTTGGCATACTGCGCGAGGAACGCCGCGTCGACCCCGCCATTGGGGACGCTGTCGAGCGGGTCGATCACGCCGAGCAGCGCATTGGCGCCAATATGGTCATCCACCCAGGCGACGATGTCGGGGCCGGCGCCGGCCGGCACGGCATTTTTGACCTTGGTGTCCAGGTCGGAAACGGGCAGCAACTGGATGTTGACATCCGGATGGGCCGTGCCGTAATCGGCGAAGATACCCTGGATCGTCGTGAAATAGTCACCCGCCCAGCCGTGCCAGATGGTGATGGCCGTCTTGGCATTGGGGTTGCCCAGGACCACCGGGGTGGACGTCGGCGGGACGGGGGTGGCGGCCTCGGTCGGGGTCATGGCGGCGGCCATCGGGGTGTCGGTGGCGGCCATGGCCGCCGGGGTGTCGGTGACCGCCGGGGCGGCCGGGGTGTCGGTGGCGGCCATAGCGGCCGGGGTCGCGGTGGCGGCCGGGGCGGCGGGGGTCGCGGTGGCGGCGGCTTTGGTCGCGGTGGCGGCCGGCGCGGTTGTCGCCGTCGACGTATCGGTGCCGCAGGCGCTGACCAGCAGCATCATAATGACCAGCATCGCCAGCCAGCTATATTTGAATGCTTTCATGGAATCTCTTTCCTCCTCACGTTAAAACGCTAACGTACCGTACTCAGGGCGCAGTGTTTCGTGCGCGGTCCACTCCTGGGGGCCGATCGCCGATCGGCCCAGGGCAGACAATAAAGGGCGGGGTCAATTTCCTAGGGGGGGAGACCACCTCCTTTCAGGGATCGGTGTTATGCTAGCGGCGGCCCGCTTGCCCAGAAACAGGCCGCCCTGCGCACCTCCGGAGAAGATGAGCCGGGATCGGTAGCGGGTCGACCTCCGAACGGGGGTCGATCACGCTTGCATTCAACAGTATTTCAGCAAGAATAATACCAGCAGCCCACCCTGGTGGTGTAGGAAGGGGCACGGTTACAGGGGATGAAATAGCGGGTGCCACCAGCACGTGCTCGAACCGGCTCCAGTTTGCCATATCGTGCGTACCACCAATGGTTTTGCACCCGAGGTAGGCGACGTTGCTCCCGGTGAGCAGCAAAGTATCGGTCTGTCCGATCCCGGCGGCGCGGGCGGGCCGATACCGAATCGAAGTCAGGCGCATCATAGCAAATTCACCGGCGGGTGTCAAGCGGCCGCGCCGCGGGCGGGTGCCCAGTGTGGGGCGAAAGGTGTTATAATGCACTCACTTGAATCGCGTGCGCGGCACTGGGTGCGCCATGCCAGTCCCCGTTGTGTGCGGGAGGAAAGGGTTACGCTATGGCCGGCGAGGTTCCAGCTTATACGATGCGCGCGGTGCTGCAGGCGATGCAGGAAGTCGGCGGCCGGCAATATGCGTCGCTCGTCACGCAGGCGGGGCTCAGCCGCTTCTTACAGGCGTTGCCGGCGGATGATCCGGCGATCGTCGCCAGCACCGCGGAGCTCTCCCAGCTCTATGGGATCGTCTATAACATGCTGGGCGAGGGCGCGACCCGCCTGCTCTTGCGCAACTATGGCACGGTCGTCGCCCAGATGGGGTTGCAGATGGAGTGGGGGCATGAACTGGCGGCCCGCGCCGCCGAGGTGCCGATCGAGCAGCGGCTGGCCTGGCTGGTTCCGTACCTGGCCAACTTTCTGGGGATCGCCTGGGCGCCCCACACGGCCAGCGAAGATGCCAAGGCCTGGTACCTGGCCACGGCCGACTGCCCGATCTGCGTCGAGATCCGTGGCGCCAAAGCGCCCCTCTGCGCGAACGACGAAGCCATTTACGGGGCCATCGCCCGCAAAGTCATGGGCCGGCGCGTGCATGTCGCCGAGGTCGAGTGCCTGGCGATGGGCCAGGCGCACTGCAAGCTGGCTTTCTATAAGTAGCGGTCAGGGGTCAGGGGTCAGCCCTCCGCCCTCCGCCCTCCGCACTTTTAACTCAGGACTTTCCACTCAGGACTTCGTTTCACCGGCCAGCAGGGCCCCCCGCTTGGGTTTGCGCCGCGACGAGGGCCGCCAGGCTGGGATACTCGCGCACGCGGCCCGCTTCATAGCGCAGGAACACCGGGTGGGGGCCCAATTGGGCCGGATCGGCCAGGGCCGCCTGCACCTGGCCGGCATGCTCCTGCAGCTCATACCCGGTGATCGTGCGATAATCCTGGTAGACATATCCCGGTGCCTGAGAGAAGCCGGAATTGAACAGCAGGACCCCGCGGTAGCTGTAGGGCGGATTGGCCATGTAGAAAGTGGCCGGGCGGGCGGGATCGGGGTGCAGCGCCCGGATCTGGGCCAGGATGCCCTGGGCCACCTCGCCCGATTCTACCCAACGGCTGTTCTGGCCGACCGTGATCGCCCCCCAGAGCAGCCCGAGCGCGACCGCCGGCAGGATGCGCCAGCGCGGCCGGGTGGCGGCGACCTCAGCGAGGGCCAGGGCGGCCAGCACGCAGACGCCGAAGGACGCCACATAGAACCAGCGCGCCGCCGCCGCCTCGAAGGTAACCAGCACGGTGGCCGGGATCCAGAGCACGGCAAAGAGCGCCGGGCGGCCCAGCCGGCGGATCGCGCCCAGGGCGATCGCCAGGCCGAGCCCGACCAGGCCGGCATTGGCCAGCAACGGCCAGGCCGGCACCTGTCCGGCCGCTTCCCAGGCGCCCAGGCCCAGCAGGAGATAGCCGGCGGCCGCGTCGATCAGGGTGCCCGGACCCACCTGCAGGTGAGTCTCCGTGCCGTACATCAGGCGGCCGTGGTCGGTCAGGAAGAGGACGACCCGCATGCCGGCATAGGCGCCGGCCAGCGCCAGGAAGGGCACGTGGTCCCGGACCAGGCGAGTCAGCCGCCCGGCGCCGTCGGGGGGGGCGGCGCGCAGCACTCCGCGCCCGGGCACGCCGATGAGCAGCAAAGCGGGCGCCAGGAGCTGGCCCAGCAGCAGGGCGAACGGCGTGGGCTGCGCGGCGAGCACGCCGGCGGTCAGGGCCAGGTAGAGGGCCACCCGCCCGGCGCCGTTCAGCACCGCCCGCCCCAGCCTGAGCAGGTCGCCCGGGCGCCAGAGGGGAGCGGGGGGGGAGCCAGCCGGCGCTTCGGGCATGGCCCAGTCGACGAGCAGCAGGGCCAGCGGCGTGATCATCCCCGCCTCTTTGCCCATGATCGAGAGCCAGACCCCCAGCCAGGCCAGCCCGTAGAAGCCCCCGTGGGCCCGCCCGCTCGTCCGCCAGCGGGCCAGCGCCCAGGCGGCCAGGAACAGGCCCGTGGCGAACGGCAGATCCGCCCGCCCCCCCGTCCAGGTGACGGTTTCGGGGTGCGCCGGGTGGAGGGCAAACAAGGCGCCGGCGGTCAGGGAGAGCCACTGGCCGCGCGCCGGGTCGGCCGGCCACCAACTGCGGGCCAGCTCCCGCAGGAGCAGCACGACCAGCACCGTATTGACGACATGGAAGGCCACGCTCGTCAGGTGCCAGCCGGGCGGGTTGGGGCCGAACACCGTATAGTCCAGGGCCCAGCTGAGCCAGTTGGTGGGCCGGTAGGCCGCCCGCCCGATCGGGTTCCAGAAGTTGAGGATCGTGTCCAGTGTTTTAGGCACGACATAGTTATAGTCGTCGCCGACCCAGAAGGCGTTCAGCGCGACCAGGTAGGGCACAACGGCCAGCGCCCCGACCGCCAGGAGCCCGGCCCGCTGCTTATCTACGCGCATAGAGCGACATCGGCGAGCAATCGCAGCGGTCGTACTGGAAGTCCCGCACGCGCCGGTAGTGGGTCTGGAACCAGGTATCGAACTGCGGATCGCCCAGCTGCCAGAAGGGCAGGACCCAGTCGGTATGGATCACGATATAGTCCGGCTGGTAATGCTGGGGTGGCCAGGCTGTCTCGCGCCGGCTTAGATGATCGGCCACATCGGGTTGGATCAGGCCATAGAAGTCGATCACCCGGCGCTCGGCATAATAGCTCATGGTGCCGACCTCGAGCAAGCCGACGCTGGCCCGCGGCGGGGTATTGAGCCGCAGCCAGTCGCCGATCTGCTGATAGAGCACCGCGCGGGCCTGGGGCAAGCGCGGGTAGAGCGCCGCCCCCGTGATGCCGAAGGCGAGACCGATCGCCGTGCCGCAGGCCAACACGGTGATCGCCGCCAGGCGGGCCGCGGGCAGCGCGGCGGCAGCGCTGGGCCGCGCGCCCGGCGTCAGGCGCGCGGCCAGGGCCACCCCCAGCCAGTGTGCGCCAAGCAGCGCCAGCAGCAGCAGGACGGGGGCGAGCGGGGTGTAGTAGTTCTGATAATCGGGCACGGCCAGCACGGTGTAGCCGCCCAGGTACAGGCCCGCCCAGAGCAGCGTGGGGGCGGCCCAGCGATCGCCGGAGCGCGGGAAGGCCAGCAAGAACCCCAGCAGCGCCAGGGGCGGCAGGAGCCAGTAGCCGAGGCTCTGCCGGGCATAGCCCATCCAGCGGGCGCCAAGCCCCGGGCCGAACACCACGGTGCCGGGGAGCGCCGACTGAGCGATCTTGGCGCCCAGGGTGGCCGGGGCCAGGCTGCCATAGTAGAGCCAGGAGAACCCATACCAGGGCAGGCTCACCGCCGCGTAGATGGCGAGAGCGCGCAGCGCCGGGCGCCAGCTGCCCCGCCAGCGCCCCGTGAGCAGCCAGTGGAGGCCCAGGGCGATCGCGATCAACGCGCCGTCGCCCCGGTTGAGCACCGCCAGCGCGCACAGGGCAGCAGCCCACTCCAGGCGATCCTGGTCGTAGGCATACAGGGCGCCAAAGATCAGGGCGACATGGAGGATCGACTCCGAGCTGTAGACGGCGGCGGTGAGCGGATTCACGATATAGAGCGCGCCGAGCAGCAGCCCGACTACGGCCTTGCCATGCCGGGCGCAGAGCAGATAGAGGACCAGCGCCCCGGCGAATAGCGCCGGCAGGCTGAGGATGTGGCTGGTGGTTGGCAGGTCGGGCCACCCCAGGCCCGTGACGGCCAAAAGCAACGTATAAAGCGGCGTGGTGGTGCTGAGCACGTACTCGCCCGGGTTGAAGACCAGGCCCTGCCCCTGGAGCAAGTTGTGTGCGTAGCGGTAGGTGATATAGCTATCGTCGGGCAGGAACGAGTCGTAGGCCAGGGCGAAGCCGAAGCAGAGCGTGGCCAGCGCGCCGATCACGGGCCAGTCCTGGCGGGTGTGGCGCAGCAGGTAGGCCGCCCCGATCGCGCAGGCGGCCAGCACGATCAGCGCGGCCAGGATGGTCGCGGCGCCCGGGGGGGGAGGGATCGACATCCCGGCTATTATAGCAAAGCCCGCCCGGCCGGGCAATCCGCGCGGGGTGCTCGGCCGCGCGGGCGCCTGGAAGGCCTGTGGTATAATCGCTGTGGATACGGCACGACAGGATCGCGCGGCGCGCAGGAAGGAAGAGTATGGCGAACGAGACAGCGGGCCCCAGCGGCGCGGTCGGCGGCGCCCAGGGGGCGTTGCTGAACGACCTGGCGGCGCGCACGCGGCTGCGCGAAGGCGCCGCCGGGATCGAGGCGGTCTTGCGCACGATCCACCGCCATGGCGGGCTGACCGGCAAGGACCTCGCCCGCCAAACCCGCCTGCCGGTCCCCGTGGTGACCGCGG
This sequence comes from Chloroflexia bacterium, assembly GCA_035310405.1. Taxonomy (GTDB): domain Bacteria; phylum Chloroflexota; class Chloroflexia; order QHBQ01; family JAICKM01; genus JAICKM01. Next base: position 7,389 of record DATGEF010000001.1, read on the forward strand.
TGCGGCGGGAGCTGGAGAAAGCCGGGCTGGTGCAGCCGGGACCCTATATCCGCCTCTCGCCCCAGGGGCTCGTGCTGGTCGAGGGCGCCTGGGGCTGGGTGGGCCAGGGCTTCCTCTGCTCGCTCTGCCAGGGGCGGCACGTGGTGGCCGGCAGCGAATGGTCGGGCGTGCTGGAGCAGCTGGAGACCTGGTTCCTGGCGAATCCCACCGTCGACGTGACCCTCGATCAGAGCCATTGCACCCCCGAGACCAACCTGCGCCGCGTGCTTTATATGCAGACACAGGGCGCGCTGGCCGGCAAAGCGGTGCTCTTGCTGGGCGACGACGACTCGGTGAGCCTGGCCATCGGCCTGGTCGGCCGGCTGCTGAGCCCGCAGGGCGGAGGCCACCTCGCGCGGCGCCTCTGTGTCGTCGACTCCGATGCCCGCATCCTGGAGCATATCCGCCAGGCCGCCGCGGCCGCGGACCTGACCATCGAGACCGTCGAGCACAACCTGCGGGACCCGCTGCCCGAGAGTCTGCTGGGCGCGTTCGATACGGTCGCCACCGACCCGCCCTATACCCCGGCCGGCCTGGACCTGTTCCTTTCGCGGGCCGTGAGCGCGCTCGCGCCGGAGCAGGGCCGGCAGATCTTCCTCTCCTTCGGCCACCGGGCGCCGGCCGAGCAGGCGGCCCTCCAGGAATCCTTGACCGGGCTGGGCCTGGCCATGGTCGAGGTGATCCCGGGCTTTAACGAGTACCAGGGCGCGGGCATCCTGGCGGGCGTGAGCCAGATGATCCACCTGCTCAGCACGCCGGCCAGCCGGCCGCGGGTCAGCGGGCGCTATAGCGGGCCGCTCTATACCGGGGAGATGAATCCGACCGTCCGGGTCTACCGCTGCATGGGCTGCGGGACTAAGCTCCGGGTCGGCCAGGGCACCGATACGGCCGCGCCCTCCGTGGAGGCGCTGAAAGCCGCCGGCTGCCCGCGCTGTGGCTCAGTGCTCTTCCTGCTGGAGTCCCGGGAGGGGGTGGGCGGCCATGAGTAAGCAAGATGCGCCGCGCCCCGGCCCGCCGGCCCCGCCGATCCCCGCCCCAGTCGCCGTGCCGGCCCCCGGCGGGCCGGCTACGATCCGGGTGGCGCACGCGGGGGACCTGCCCGCCCTGGTCGCCTTCGAGATCACCATTGCCCGGATCTCGTTCCCGCGCGACGCGATCACGGACCCGGCGGTCCACGAGAAAAAGCTGCGCAAGGCGCTGGAGCGGCACGAGCCGGGCATGTTCGTCCTGGAGCGCGCCGGCGCGGTGCTCGGCTGGCTCTGGGCCACCTTCAACACCAACTTTCTGACCGACGAGCACTACGCCACCTTCCGCAGCCTGGCCGTGGACGAGACGGCGCCGGACCACGCGGCCCTCGCCGACGCCCTCTTTCGCTATGGCATCGCTTATGCCCGGGCGGCCGGGATGCTGGAGATCACGGGCAAGGTCCACGTCGAGAACACGCCGATGCGCCTGCTCTATAAGAAAGCCGGCTTTCTGGCCGAGCATTTAACGATGAAGCTGCCGTTGACCGATGCGTAACCGCCATGTGCTCTACGATATCTGGGTCGCCGATCCGGCCCCGCTGGAGCGGGTGGCGCCGCTGGAGGCCTTGCTCACCCGGGCCGCCCAGGCCGGGGGGGCGACGATCCTGCACAGCTATTTCCACCCCTTTGCCCCCTGCGGCGTGACGGGCTTTCTGTTGCTGGCCGAGTCGCATCTCAGCGTGCATACCTGGCCCGAAGACGGTTTCGCCGCCTTCGATATTTTCTCCTGCGGCGACATGGACACGGACGCGATCGTGCAGGTGATCCGCGACGCGCTGCAGCCGGCGCGCGAACGGTACCAGCTGATCCCCCGGGGCATCCTGGGCGAGTCGGGGCCGGCGTGCCCGGTCTAGCGCGGGTGATCAAGTGCCTGGTCTGGGACCTGGACGGCACGCTCTGGGCGGGGGTGCAGGCCGAGGGGGATGCGCCCGCGCCGCGGCCGGATGTGCTGGCGCTGATGGACGAGCTGCGCCAGCGGGGCATCGTGCAGAGCGTGGCCAGCCGGAATGACCCGGGGGCCGGGGCCCGGCTGCTGGCCCTGCCGGCCCTGGCCGGGCGCTTCGTGGCCCCCCAGATCGGCTGGCAGCCCAAGGACGTAAGCCTGCGGCGCATCGCCGGGGAGCTGAATATCGGGCTCGACGCGCTCGCCTTTGTCGACGACAGCCCTTTCGAGCGGGCGGCCGTGGCCGCCGTGCTGCCCGAGGTGCTGGTGCTCGCGCCCCCGGATCTGCCCGCCCTGCTCGCCCGGCCCGAGTTCGCCGGCGGGCCGGGCACGGCGGAAGCGGCCGCCCGCCCGCGTCTGTATCAGGAAGAGGCGGCCCGCCGCGCCGCGGAGCGGGATTTCGCGGGCGACCGGCAGCGCTTTCTAGAGTCGTGTGCGATGGTGCTGGAGGTACGCCCCGCGCAGCCGGCCGACCTGCCGCGGATCGACGAGCTGGTGGCGCGCACGAACCAGCTGAACAGCACGGGCTACCGCTACCCGGCCGCCGACATCGCGCGGCGGGTGGCCGACCCGGCCGGGTACCTCGTGCCGGTGGCCCGGCTCCGCGACCGCTTCGGCGCGTACGGCCTGATCGGGGCGGCGCTGGTCGATCGGCAGGGTGCGCCCGGCCCCTGGCTGGTCGAGCTGTTGATGCTCTCCTGCCGGGTGGAGGGCCGCGGCATCCCGGCGGCCCTGCTCCGCCTGCTGCTGGGGCTCGCCGCGGCGGCCGGCGTGCCGGCGCTGGACGCACTATACCGGCCCAACCCGCAGAACCGCCAGATGGCACTGCTGCTCCGCGCGCTCGGCTTCCGCGCGACGGGCCGCCCCGGGCCGGCCGATCCGGCGGCCACGGGCGCGACCGTCTACCGGCGCGGGACGGCCCCGCCGCTGCCCCCCTACCCGGCCTGGCTCACGCTCGACGTGCAGGGGTTCGCCCGGGAGGCGCTATGACCGGATCGGAAGACTGGCGTGCCGTCGTGCGCCGCCTGCTGGCCGCGGTGCTGGATCGGCCCGCCGCGGCCCTCGCTGCGCTCCCCGACGACACGCCCCTGTTCGGCCCAGAGCTGAACCTGGACTCGTTCAGCGGCATGGTCTTGCTGGTCGCGATCGAGCGCGACTACGGTTGTGACCTGGCCGCGGACGACCTCGGGCTGGAGAGCCTGGAGACGATCGGCACCCTGGCCGCCTACCTGCGCGGCGCTAGCGCACGGCCCCCAGCGCCCGGGTGACCGCTGCCTGGTCGGTCCCGCTCACCAGGATCACCTGGTCGCCGCTATGCTGGATGGCGAAGAAGCGGCCGCCATCGCTCCAGAGATTGCCGACGCGTGTGGCCTTCGCAAAGCTCTGGCGCAGGTCGCCGTTGAACGCGCCGGCCGCCTGGGACGTATCCCAGCGCGTGTCGAGTAAGAGGAGGGAGGCGGCCGGGCCTTCGTAGAGGGCGTACTGCGCGCCCCCCCAGCCCGTGGCCCCCAGGTTGTCGTCCACGCCGTTCGTGCGCAGGAGCACGCCCAGGTCAAACTCGCCCAAATTGTTCGTGTCGTGGAGGGTCCAGCCGGCCCCCAGGGTGCTGGTCAGGGGCGGCAGGCTCACGGGCAAGGCCTCGTCCCGGGGCGTCGCCAGGTACTTGTCCGGGTGCAGGATCTGCTCGGACGTCTGCGGGGGATCGGCAAAGGCGGCGTTGATCGCCGGATACCCGCCGTGCAGATAGAGGGCGGTGACGAACTGCACCCCCTGTTCGTAGGGGAAGAGCAGGCCTTCGCGGATATAGGCCGGGGCCTTGTCCAGCACCGCGCTCGACGCGTTGCCGCTTTTGTTCAGCAGATCCTGAAAGTCTGCCTTGCTCATATACTTCTGGGCGAAGAGCACCTGCGATAGTACCGCATCGCCCTCGATCAGCGCGGTGACGGCGGTACCGCGATCGTTGTCATGCAGGTGGTCGGGGCGCAGCTTCTTCAGGCTGAAATACTCATCTTGCAGGCTATGCACGAACTCATGGGCCAGCGTATCCTGCGCCGTGGCGTCGAGGGGCTGGGCGTCGTCGCGCACAAATAGCTCGGCTTTGTCGGGATCATAATAGCCGATGACCTGCTCGCCCAGGAGGTCGACCTGGAGCTGGTAAAGGTCCAGCGAGCGGTCGGGGATGAGCCGCAGCAGCCAGAGCTCCAGCGCGTCCTGGCGGGCTTCTTCGTGCGAATAGTCCCGGGCAATCTGTTGCGTGAGATTGGCTTTGAGCTGGGCGCCGGAGACAAAATGCGCCGGGACCTGGATCTTGGGTTGGAGCCCGCGCAGATCGGCGGCTTCGGACTCGATCGTCGCCAGCTGCTTCTGTGTGGCCGGCAGCACGGTGGCCTCCGCGCTGATGATCAGCACCGTCGGGGTGCCGGTCGCCGCGGCCTGGGGCGGCGCGGCGGCCGTCGCGCTGGCCAGCGGCGTCGCGCTCGCCAGCGGCGGCGGCACGGCCGTGACGGTGGGTGCCGGGACCAGCGTGGCCGTGGCGACCGCCGTATCGACCGGCACCGGGACCGTCGTGGGCGAGGCCCCGGCCGGGACCGGCGTGGTAGCACTCGGGCCGAAGGGGCCGCACGCCGCCAGCAGGCCAAGCAGGATGAGGAACAGGAGCGCGCGTCGGTACATTTAGACTCCTCGACTGCGGGCCACCGCGGCAGCCCGGTATTTTCCCATGGGCAAGGGATAGATGATTAGCTGTTAGTTATATGAACGCTGCGTGATGGGGAACGGTTCCGCATATTGAGCCGGAATTGGGTATATATATTCGGGTGGGCAGGATGATCGTCGCCGATCCCTGGGCGCGGGACGAGGGTGTCTGGTATAATTAAGCGATCAACCCAAAGGAGGCAAGATCCCAATGCCGTTGCTCTTCCAAACTGTGGCCGAGGCCCTGGAGGCCCTGGAGCCGATCACCGGCCGCATTGTCATGACCAATATGCTGGCCGGGTTGCTCGGCCAGGCTGGGCCGGAGGAGATCGCCCCGCTGGTCTACCTGATGCAGGGCCGGCTCGCCCCCGAGTACCGGCAGAAGGAATTCGGCATTAACGAGAAGCTGGCCCTGCGCGCCATCGCCCAGGCGACGGGCTGCCCGGCGGAGGATGTGCAGCACCTCTTCACCGACCGGGGCGACGCGGGGCTCACCGCCGCGGAGTGTCGCACCCAGGCCGGCGGCGATACGACCGGGTCGGAGCTGACGATCGGCGAGGTCCACCAGGCCTTGAGCGCGCTGGCTGCCGAGGGGGGCCCGGGCAGCACCGAGCGCAAAGTGGAGCGGCTGGCGCGGCTGGTGAAAAGCGTCAGTCCGCTGGCGGCCAAGCACATTACGCGTATCGTCATCGGCCGGCTGCGCATCGGCATCGGCGACCCGACCGTGCTGGATGCCCTCTCCTTGGCGCAAGCCGGCGACAAGTCGCTGCGCCCGCCGTTGGAGCGGGTCTACAATTTGTCGAGCGACATCGGGCTGGTGGCCGAGACTCTCTACCGGGACGGCGCGGCCGGGCTGGCGACGATCGTGGTGCATGTCGGCAACCCGGTGCGCATGGCGCTCGCCGAGCGCGCGGACGGGGTCGACGAGATCCTGAAGCGCCTCGGCCGCTGCTCCGTCGAGCCCAAGTATGACGGCTTCCGCTGCCAGGTCCATAAGAACGGCGACGACGTCACGATCTTCTCGCGGGGCCTGGAGAACATGACCGGCATGTTCCCCGAGATCGCCGCGGCCGTGCGCACCCATTTGCGCACGGAGCAGGCGATCATCGAAGGTGAAGCGATGGCCTACAGCACCGTGACCGGCAAGTATTATCCCTTCCAGGAAACCACCAAGCGCCGGCGGATCCATAATATCGAGGCCATGAGCGAGCAATTACCGTTGCGCCTGGTCGCCTTCGACCTGCTGCTGGCCGACGGCGAGGACATCACCACGCAGCCGTATGAGCAGCGCCGCGCCCGCCTGGAAAGCATCCTGACCCCGGGGCCGGGCCTGCGGGTCACCGATGCGCTGTTCACCGAGGATGCCGAAGAGATGGCCCTGTTCTACGACGACAGCGTGGGCGAGGGGCTGGAGGGCATCGTCGCCAAGAAGCTGAGTGGCCCCTACCAGGCCGGGAAGCGCGACTTCAACTGGATCAAGCTGAAACGGGCCTATGACACGGCCTTGCGCGACACGGTCGACGTGGTCATCGTGGGTTATGATTATGGCCAGGGGGCGCGGGCCGCCTGGGGCATCGGCTCCCTCCTATGCGCGGTCTACGACAAAGAAAAGGATGCCTTTCCCACGGTGACCCGTTGTGCCAGTGGCCTGAGCAACCAGTTCTGGATCGAGCTCGGCCAGCGCCTGGCGCAGGACAAGATCGACCACGCCGATCCCCGGGTCATCAGCATCCTGAAACCCTCGGTCTGGGTGACGCCGCGCTACGTGTTCGAACTGCAAGCCGACGAAGTGACCCGCAGCCCCATGCACCCGGCCGGCGCCGACGGCGGCCCTGGCTATGCCCTGCGCTTCCCGCGCATTGTCCGGGAGCGGGAGAAGCAGCCTGAGGATACGACCAGTGTCACGGAGGTGATCGACCTGTACCGCATGCAGGGGCATAAGGGCGAGAGCGGCAAGCGGGCCGCGAAAGGCGCCCCCGCCGCCCCTGCGGCCGGCAAAGAGGAGGCCTAAGCGGCGCCTGCCGCCCCCCATGGGTACTCTGCACAAGCATGTGACGGTCGGCGCACTCCCGGCGGCCGTCTACAACTACATCGCCAACGTGCGCAACGCCCCGGGCTATATCAGCGCGATCCACCGGATCACGTCCGGCCCTGTGGACCCTCCGGCAGTCGGCCAGCGGTTCGCCGCCGAGGCCACGTTCCTGGGCCGGCCGGCGGCCCTGACCCTGCGCCTGGCCGCCCTGGACCCGGGCCGGCGGGTGGTCATCGCCCTGGACGGCGACCCGGCGGCCACGCTGACGATCGCGCTGACCCCGGCCGTGCCCGGGCCGGGCACGCGGGTCGCGACCACGCTGGACGTGCCGAGCGTCTCCGGCCTGGTCCTGCCCTTTGTCATGGGGCCGATGCTGGATGAGAGCATGCAGCGGTTGGCCCGGGCGGTGGGCTAGGCGGCCCGGCGATGCACCGCATCGGCAAGGGCGGCGCGATGGCCGCGCGGGCCGTGGCCACGGTGCGGGACAGCCCGCGGTTTGCCGACGTCTTGCTGGAAGAACGCAAGACCGGGCTCGTGCTCTTCAAGCGGGTCACTCCCCAGGGGCGCCCCGACTGGGAAGCGTACTATATCCTCTGGGCGCGCATCGTGCCGCACGACGCGGCGACCAGCACGTTTAGCCTGGAATATATGCGCTATACCGGCAAATGGCAGGCCCTCGATTTTGTGGGCAGCCTGGAAGCCTGTATGCAGGAGATTGCGCAGGACCGGGGCCACGTGTTCTTCACGGCGCCCAGCTAAGCGAGATATTGAGCAGGACCGGGGCCGCGTGTTCTTCACGGCGGCCGGCTAAGCGAGATAGGGAACGGATCGGCGATGCCAGAGATCGATAAGCGGATCGGCCTGATGCGCCTGCTGCTGGCCGATATTGACGGGCGGAAGGAACAGCAGGAAACGATCACGCGGGAGTACCGGGCGCAAATGAGCCGCATCGTCGAAGCCACGGTCGGCCAGACGGGCGATGTCGGCCCAGCACTCACCGCCATGGCCGAAGTCGAGGAGCGCCTGGCGCAGGTCGAGATCACCGGCCGCCACCTCAGCCAGTTGCGCCAGCGGGCCAGCCGGGATCTGGAGGCGCTGCTGCTCACCAAGCGCGTGGCGGAGGCCCAGGCCCAGCTGGAGGAGCTCGAAGGCCGGCGCCAGGCGCTCGCCCAGCAGCTCGCCGCCCTGGGCCAGGGGCCGGCGCCGGCCGTCGCCCCCGCCGCGGAGGTGACCACGCCGGATGGCGCCGAAGCCCACGCTCTGCGCGCGTTAAACGACCAGGTCAGCAGCGAGATCGCCCGCCTGCACCGGCTGATCTCGGAAGCCAGCCAGCGGGCGGCGCGCAGTATCAGCCCCGGCGTCTAGCCGGTCCGCAACGGGCTCGCCGCCCGGGCACAGCGCGGGCACTGCGCCCCGGGGGCCGCCGGCGCGCTGGCGACGACCTGGCCCGGCACCTGGATGCCATACGCGGCCCCGGCGCCCGCGGCCCGCGCCGGCTGGAAGGGCCGCACCCGCACGACCCCATTCCCGCCGATCAAGACGGTGCGCCCGTCGGCCAGCAGGCGGATGAACCAGGGGGTGCGCGCCCGGGGACTCAGGCTGAGCTGCCACACCAGCCGGGCCAGCAGGTCGGCCGCGCGGCCGATCTCCAGGACCGTCGCGCCCACCTCCTGGGCGGGCGCCGGAAAGGCGGTCCCCTGGACACATTCCAGGCAGGGACCACGGGCGCCGTCCACGATCACGGCTTCAAAGTAGGTGGCGTCGGCATCACAGCGCCCGACCACATGCGGGATACCATGCTGGCGGAGCACGCGGGCCAGGGCCACATCGTCGGCACTGCCCACGGTCAGGATCGCGGCCGCCGGGCGGACGGTGTCGAGCATGGCCTCGAACCAGGCACTAGGCTGGGCCGGATGCGCCACCTGGAGGAAATACCAGGCCTCGCTCATGCGGGCGTACCCGCTCCAGGGCGTGTCAAAGGAGATGGCCGTCCAGGCGGGGTCGATCCGTTCGGTGGGGGCCATGCGCATCATCTGGCGGGCCAGGGCGTCCGCCTTATTCAACCCGATCTGGGCGTCAGTATAAAACTCGCGCACCAGGTCCGCGGCGGCCACCTGGCCGCCGTCGACAAAGGCCAGCTCCCGCACAGCCCCGGCCGCCATCAGCGCACGGGCGGCCTGACTGCCCAGACTCCCACAACCCACCACCAGGAGCGGCCCCCCGGCCAGGGGGCCCCGCCCCGCTGCGGCCGGGCGAGGATCGCGATCCATCTGCGGGCCACTGGTCGCGAGATCGAGGTAGCGCATCATCCAGGGCCAGCCGGGCGCGCCCTGGAGCAATGCGGTGCGCTGCTCCCCCAGGAGGATACGGGTCAGGTCGGGGGGCGCGAAATTACTGCCCTGCAGGAGCAGGGCCCGCGCCAGGGCGGCGGCGCTGTCGTTGGCGTCGTGCCAATCCATCCAGGCCTCGGGCGAGGTCAGGGCCACCGCGGGATCCAGCAGTACCGGGTGGCCGAGGAAGCGGAGCAGGTCCGGCAGGTCCCGTCCGTGCCCGGCGTCGCCCGGCAGGAGCACCAAAATGGCCGCCCGGGGGTCCGCGCCCGCCAGCAGCCCGACCAGCACGGCCGGCACATCCAGCTCCCGCGCGAGTTGCTGCAAGAGTTGCAGCGTTGGCGCGTCCCCCCCGCCGAGCAGGAGATCCGGGCGCCGCGCCGTCAAGAGGCGCTGGATCTCCGGGTACGTGGCCGCGGTCAGGGCCGGCCCATCCTGGAAATCCCAGCGGTCTTCCCAGCTGGTGCGGGCGCGGAGCACCCGGGCAAAGGCGGCCGCCGCCCGCTGGCCGAGGCCATCGCGTTGATCGAGGCGGGCAAGGGGGTGGGTGGCGCCCACGGGGGTATCGTCACACAACTGCCAGGCGACGACCCGGCAATCGGCCAGGCGCTCGGCGGCCCCGGCGACCGCCGCCAGCCCACACACGGCCACGCGGCGGGTGGGCAGGCGGGTGCCGACGATCGGCAAAAGAGGCGTGTCATAGCTTGCTTTGGGGGCCAGGCTGTTGACTACCATCGGACGATCCTTTCCAGCCCGGCGCGCAAAAATCTTACCGGTACCGGGCGGCTCGTCCCTATCCGCCAACAGAACAGGGACCGCACATTCGCTACGATCATTGTACTCCATCCGGCCAGGGGATGGGAAGCGTTGTAATAGTGTATCATACACACTTACTATAGCACAAAAGAGATAGTGTTGTCAATACCCTATCTTCGGCAGCTATCAGAAGGCAACTCGCCGTACAACTCGCGCAGGAAAGCCTTGACTTGCCTGGTGCAATGGCGTATAATGACAGAGCGTACGGGATAATACCTGCACACAGGTTTGCTTACCCCTGGTGAACAAACCGAGCAGCCTAACATCAGAGGAGGGCAACGGGCCGATACCACCACCGAAGCAGATGCGATGATGGATTGTGTTCGCCCCCGGCGTCGGAAAAAGACGGCGGTTTTTTGTTGCCCCCGCGGCCCCAGCGATTGACACCGCCGGCCGGGCTCTGGTATAATAGGAAGCACCGCGAAAGCGGAACGCACGTTAACAACAGCAGAGTGGTGAGCAAGAGTTCACACCAAGTGAACCGAACAGTCACGTTCCACAGCCCAAACTTTCGGCAACCACGGCGCCACGCTCCCGCAGGGGAGCGGATGGTACCTACGAAATCGGCGTT
>DATGEF010000002.1:0-2002 GCA_035310405.1 Chloroflexia bacterium
TGGCCTTTGCCCCGATCGTCACCCTCTGGCTGGGCTTTGACCAGCCGTCGCGCATCGTGGTCGTCGCCGTGATGACCTTCGCCCCGATGGTGGTCAGCGCCTACAAGGGGCTGACCGCCGTGGACAACCAGGCGCTCGACCTGATGTATAGCTATGCGGCGCCGGCGGCCGCCACGTTCCGCAAGCTACGGCTGCCGAGCAGCCTGCCCTATGTCTTCAGCGCCTTGAAAGTCGGGGCGACCGCGTCGATGATCGGGGCCGTGGTGGCCGAGTTCTTCAACTCGGCCGGGGGCATCGGCAAACTGATTGCCAACAATATTCGTGGCGATTTCGCGCTCGCTTGGTGCGGCGTGGTGATCGTGACGGCGATGGGGCTGGGCCTGTACGGGGCCATCAGCTTGGTCGAGCGGCTGGTCGTCCCCTGGGACATCAGCCGGCGCGGCCGGTAGGCGCCCCCCGCCCGACGGTATTCGCAGATCTATGGTGATGGGAGGAAAGTGCGCATGAACATACCACAACGCATCGCGGCGACCCTGCTCCTGGCGACACTGGCCGCCGGTGCCCTGGCCGGGTGTGGTGATACTACGGCGGCCACGCCTACCGCTGTGGCCAACACCCCCGCCACGGCGACGAGCGCGCCGGCCGGCACGCTGACCAAGTTCCGGCTCCAGCTGAAATGGCTCCACCAGGCCCAGTTCGCGGGCTACTATGTGGCGGCCGACAAGGGCTACTACAAAGACCAGGGCCTGGACGTCGAGATCCTGCCGGGCGGCCCCGACGTGGTGCCGTCGCAGAAGGTGCTCACCGGCGTGGCCGACGCGGGCATCGACTGGGTCGGCAGCCTGCTGGCCAACCGCGACCAGGGCCAGCCCCTGGTCGACGTGGCCCAATTTTACCAGAGCAGCGGGCTCTACCTGATCAGCAAAAAGAAGGCCGGCATCAACAGCCCGGCCGACCTGAAGGGCAAAAAGGTCGGCGTCTGGACGGGCGGGAACGAGTTTGAGTTCCGGGCACTGATGGACAAATATAAGTTCGACAACAGCATCGACAACAACAAGGATATGACGATCATCAAGCAGGGCTTCGAGATGGACACCTTCCTGGGGGACAAGCTCGACGCGGCGTCGGCCATGGTCTATAACGAGTACCCGGTGGTGCTCGAAGCCGGCGTCAAGCCCGAGGAGCTGAACGTGATCAGCTACAATGCCGAAGGCGTCGGCATGCTGGAAGACCACATCTTCGTCACCGAGCAAACGATGCGGGACAAAAAGGACGTGCTGACGCGCTTCCTGGCGGCGTCGCAGAAAGGTTGGATCGCCGCGATCCAGGACCAGCCCGCCGCGGTCGCGGCGGTCATGAGCCGGGTCGACAAAGCGGGGACCACGCAGGCGCACCAGGAGACCATGATGAAGGAAGTGGCCAAGCTGGTGCAGCCGGCGGGCCTCGCGCCGGAGAAGATCGGCTTCGTCGACCCGGCCAAGTTCCAGACCACGGCGGACATCGCCCTGAAATTCAACGTGATCAGCAAGCCGGCCCAGAACGCCTATAGCAACGACCTGATGGACGCGGCGGCCAAGCTGAACGCGAAATAATCGGCGCCGGGCGGGGGACGCCGCGGCACCCAGCTGTCAAGCGGGTGGCGCTACCGCGTCTCGCCGGTGCTGTTGCTCCCACTCGGCCCGAGTCAGCCCGATCCCGCCCGAGCGGACAAATCGTGCCTGGCACGAGACGCAGGACACGAGTGCATCAGTATGGGTGGTGACGATGGTGGATACGCCATCATTCGGACTGTGGGAGAGGGCTCTGCCCTCGAAATACTCGCCGCACGACCTGGCACGGGATGAGGGCCCACCCGCGCGGCCAGAGCGTCGAGGGCAGAGCCCTCTCCCACAGCCGCTTCCGGTATGGTCCATGGCGTATCGCTTATACCCCGTTGCCAGGCACAATCTGTCCGCTCCTGAACGGCTGCAGGGCGGGGGGCGAGCCGCCCCGCCGGTCACAG
>DATGEF010000003.1:0-3023 GCA_035310405.1 Chloroflexia bacterium
AGACCACCGCCTGCGCGCGGCCCACCTGCTCGATCGCCGTGCCCCCCTTGACGATGATCCGCGCCTGGGCCGCGCGGTTGATGCCACCGATGATGGCGATGGGGGTGGCCAGGATCAGCGGGCAGGGGGTGGCGACCACCAGCACGGCCAGGATCGTGTCGGCCCGCCCGGTGATCGCCCAGCCCAGCGCACAAACCAGCAGGGTGAGCGGGGTAAACCAGCGGGCATACTGGTCGGCCAGCCGGGCGATGGGCGGCTTGTCTCCCTGCGCCCGGCGGACCAGGGCCACGATCTTGGCATACTGGCTGTCGACACTGGGCCGGCGCGCTTCCATCTCCAGGGGATCGCCGGTGTTCACGCTGCCGCTCATCAGATGCGCCCCGGCGCTCCGGCGGCGGGCCAGCGGTTCGCCGGTGAGCGCCGCCTCGTCCACCTCGGCCTCGATGCTGATCAGGGTGCCATCCACAGGCACCAATTCGCCCTGCGGCACGACCAGGCGGTCGCCCACCTGCACGGTCTCGGCGGGGATCTGCTCCAGCCGGCCGCCGGCCTGGCGCCAGGCGCTGTGGGGGGCCCGTTCGAGCAGCGCGGCCAGCGAAGAGGACGCCCGCGCAAAGGCGTAGCGGTCCAGCGCCTCGCCGCCCGATTGCATCAGTACCACCAGCAGGCCGGCCAGCGGCTCGTCCATGATCACGGCGGTGGTAATCGCCAGCATGGCCACGATATCGGCGGCAAATTCGCCGCGCAGCATGCCGCGCAGCGTGTGCCAGAGGAGCGGGACCCCGCCGCCCAGCAGGGCCAGCAGCCAGATGCTGTTGCTCAGGGTGGGTGCCCCAGCCAGATACGCCAGCCCGCCCCCCGCCAGGCCGAGCAGGCTGATGAGCGGCAGCAGGCCGGCGCGTATCGAGCGGGCGATGCGTTTCATGGTGGCGGCTCCTGACCCTGATGGCAGCCCCGATCCGGCGGGTGTGTCCCGGCCTTTAGGCGCCGGCGCCCACCAGTTGCCGTTCTGCCGGCTCGGGGACGGGAGTGAGGGCGGCGTCCGGCGGTACCCGGACGCGGCCGGGTAGGATCGGTGCGCCCGGGCGGGCCAGGAGTACCGGCACCGGGGCGCTGGTCACGATCTCGCCGACCACCGCGCCCAGGCTCAAGTGGGGCTGGGCGCGGTGCCCGTCCGTCGTCATCACCAGCAGATCGGCCCCGGTTGCGCCGGCGAGGGTGAGGAGGATGCGGGCTGCGTCGCCGGTGGGCAGCACGGTTTCGACGGTGATTCCTTTGGCCCGGGTCGCGGCGGCTACGGTCGCCAGATACGCGGTGTGGTCGGCCGCCGCCGGCGCGGGTGTGCCGGGCGGCAGCACGTTCACGAGGATCAGCGTGGCGCCGGCGGCGGCCGCCAGCTCTTGCGCCTGCGCCAGCGCCAACTCGGCCAGTGGCGAGCCGTCGAGCGGCACCAGGATGGTCCGGTAGTCGCCCGGCGCGGCGGGCGCCCCCACCGGAGTCCAGAGCGACCAGCCCGGCGCGGCCAGCAGCGTGTGCTGGGCGATGCGGCCCAGTGGCCAGTCCCTGGCATCCTGGGGACCGGGCACGGCGAGGGCGACGATCCGGGTGTGCGTACCCTGGCGGCTATAGGCGAACAAGGCGGTGGCCGGGTCGCCGCTCAGGCCGATTTTGCGCACGGCGATGCCCTGCGCGGCCAGCCGGCGGGCTGGAGCCGCCAGCGGGCCGATAGTCTGGTTGGGGGCGATTTCCCAGGTGCTATAGCTGCCGCCCGGGCGGGCCAGGCCGCCCACCAGGGGGCGCAATACGCCGGGCGGCGAGCAGACTTGTAGTAAGGTGATGATACTGCCCAGGCCGCGGGCCAGGCGCGCGACCGGCAGCAGTGCGGCGGCGGCCGGGGCCGAACCGTCCAACGGCAACAGAATTTCGTTCATCGCAATCCCCCTCGCCGATCCCCGGTCAGACCGTGACCGGCCCCATCCAGGCGTCGACGGGTGCGTAGCCGAACACCAGCACGGCCACCAGATCGGCCCCCTGCCGTAGCGCCTGGCGATAGGCCGCCAGGACCGGGCGGGGCTGATCCGCCAACTGCGCGGCCAGCACCTGCTCGATGGTATCCTGGCGCACAACCCCCGTCGCGCGGATCAGCGCCCCCAGCAGCGCGATAATCCCCGCTTCGGGCATCCCCAGGTCGGTGGCGATCGTCGTGGCCGGCAGATCGATCTCCCGGATGTCGGACCGCCCGGCCAGTTTCTCGACCACTGCCGAGTCCACGACCAGCACGCCCCCGGCGCGCACCCGCAACGCGTAATGCTCCAGCGCCGGGGTGCTGGCCACCAGGGCCGCCGTGGGTTGGCCCACCGCCGGGGACAGGATCGGGGCTTGCGAGATAATCACCGTGCCATGCGCGAGTCCGGCCCGCGCCTCCAGGTCGGTGGCCGGCAGCCAGGTGACATACCGGCCTTCGGCTTGCCCGGCCAGGGCGAGCAGCTGCCCGGCCTGAAACACGCCCGGCTCGTCGGGGCCGGCAATGATAACTGCGGCGTACATCGTATCCTCCTTGGTGGCCCGGCGCGCCATCCCCACTCGCTGGGCTCCGGCGGTCGGGCGTATCCCCATTATCGCACCCGGCGGTTGCAGGGCAGGTTGCGGGAGGTGACAACCAGGTTACAAACGATCGGCCGTTAATTGCCAGGCATACATCGCGCACCTGCGATGGCGGGACCCCCCGGTTCCCAGTGCTGGATGAGGCCCCGGAAGAGGTCGGACTCGGTGATGATGCCGACGGGCACGCCGCGGGGATCGACCACCGGCAGGCCGCCGATCTTCTGTTCCAACATCAGCCGGGCGGCTTCGACAATGGGGGTCGGGGGCGTGACCACGAAGGGGTGGTGCGTCATCACCTGCGCGACGGTGAGCCGGGCGAGTTGGTAGTTCAGCTCGTAAATGCTGCTGCGGCCGCCGGACGGCGGCCGGGCCTCGCGCAGGTCGCCGAGCGTGACGATGCCGATCAGCTGCGTGCCGGA
>DATGEF010000004.1:0-4785 GCA_035310405.1 Chloroflexia bacterium
TTTGGCTTGCTAATAAAATTCACTATCGTTGCATAGGTTGGACTCGCCGGGCTACCGGCGTACCCAGGGGCACCGCATCGTTTGGCCTTGTAGGGGCACGGCGTGCCGTGCCGCGGTGGGGAGCGTGGCGGCCCCCCGCACGGCGCGGGGATCCCCCCTTGATCGCGCGCGTTGGGCTCACGGCCCGCACGCCGCGCCGGCGGTGACGGCCAAGTCGACGATCTTGGCGATCTGGCCGCGGGTGGCCTGGTTGCCCTGGCGGAAGTAGGGGCGGTTGATGGCGTCGCACGGCTCGCCCGCCCCGCCGCAGGCGTAGCCCGAGATAATCCCATGGCAGTAGGCCGTCTCGACGAACGGGTAGAAGGCCGAGCCGGGCAGCACGTCCGCAAAAGTCCCCGCCGCCGGGTTCTGCAACGGCCAGCCGGCCGCGGCGACGACGATTTTGGCCAGCTGGCCGCGGGTGACATTGGCGGCGGGCCGGAAGTACGGCCGGTTGAGGCTATCGCACGGCTCGCCCGCGCCCCCGCAGGCGTACCCGCTGACGATCTGGCCGGCGGCCGCGGTCTCGACGACGGCGAAGAAGGGATTGCTCGGCGGCACGTCGGCGAAGGTGTACGCGCCGCCCGGCGGCGTGGTGATCGGCTTGCCGAAGCCGAGGACGACGATCTTGACCATCTGGGAGCGGGTGGTGTTATTGTACGGGCGGAACGTGCCGTCGCCGTAGCCCGAGATCACGCCGTGGCAGGCGAGATAGAGCACCGGCGCGTAGAAGTAGTCGGTCGGGTGGACATCGGTGAAGCTGAGGGCGCAGGGCGTGGGGCTCGGGCCGGCCGTATTCGTCGGCGGGGCCGTGGCGGGCGGGGTGGGCGTCGGGCTGGCCGGGGGCGGGGTGGGCGTTGGGCTGGGCGTGAAGCAGCCAAAACTGTAGTACTCGATCAGGGTTTGCGCCGTGGAGCCGTTGTTGTACGTCCCGGCGGCCCAGACGCGGCCGATCCCCTGATTGAGCACGCTGCTCAGCACGTTGTTGCCCGACCCGACGTTGACGCTGGGCACAACCGACCAACTGGCCCCGTCCCAATGCTCGGTCAACGTCTGCTCGACGCCGCCGATCCAATAGCCGCCGCTGGCCCAGACGTCGCTGCTCCCCTGCGCCGACAGGCCGCTGAATGTGTTCTGGCCCGACCCAATGTTGGGGCTGACCACATACACCCAGTTCACGCCGTTCCAGTGCATGGTCAGCGTCACGAAAGTGCTGCCGGTCCAATAGTAGCCGACGGCCCAGACGTCGTTGCTGCCCACCACCGCCACGCGCTGGAGGTAGTTAGCGCCTGATCCCACGTTGGGGCTGGGCACGACCGTCCAACTGCTGCCGTTCCAGTGCTCGATCAGCGTCAGCGTGGTATAGCTGCCGACGGCCCACACGTCGTTGCTCGCCACGACCGCTACGCTGGTCAGCACATTGGTCAGCGTCCCGTGGTTGGCGCTGGTCACAATGGCCCAGCTCGTGCCGTCCCAGTGTTCGGTCAGCGTCCACTTGACGTTGCTGGCATTCCGCGCGAAGCCGACCGCCCAGACGTCGTTGGTGGCCACCGCGGCGACCGCGTAGAACTCGTTCTCGGTTTGGTTGGCGCCGGGGCTGGGCACGACCGCCCAACTGCTGCCGTTCCAGTGCTCGGTCAGGTTCCGGTTCGTGGTGCCGTTGTAATAGTAGCCGACGGCCCAGACGTCGTTGGCGGCCACCGCCGTCACGGCTAGGAGATAGTTGGCGCCTGCCCCGACGTTGGGGCTCGGCACGACCGCCCAACTGTTGCCGTCCCAGTGCTCGACCAGGGTCTGATCGGTGTTGCCGTTGGCATAGTAGCCAACCGCCCAGACATCGTTCACCGTGACGTCGAAAATGTCGGTGAGGTGGTTGTTGCCCGCCCCGGCATTGGCACTGCTGGCGGTTTGCCAGAAATAGCCGCAGTTCTGCGGGGCGGCGGCGGCCGGACGCAGCAGACTAGCGCCGACGGCGAGCGCGGCGCCGATGAAGAGGGCGACGCTGCCGCGCAGCCACCAGTAACGACGCAAATTGCCCATTGTTGCGTTCCTTTCTGTTTCGTGCCAGGTGTGTGTAGTACTGGTCTATATTGTAGCAACCCCGCCACGGGCGGAGAAGAGGTTTGGCGGGACAAGAGCGGGACAAGAACGGGGACAAAAAGCGGGACTGCCCAGTGGCCCCGGCCCCGGCCGCTCTGTGCGCTGGCCACCCCCGCCGGCCGCACCCTGGTGGTCGGCACGGCGGCCGGCACGGTGCGGATTCCCCGCCCCCGCCCCCTTTGCCGTTTGGTAAGGTAAAGAGGCCCAATTTGTCAGTAGTTTTGTCAGTACGGGGGTGCTATGATCTGAAGAATTAGGGCGCGCACATTATCTAAGCTCGCTATGCACCGGCTTTATGCACCAGCTTTATGAAGGAGAACAGACGCCATGGGACACCCGACGACTTTGCAACGACTCGTGATGATGTTCGCTCTCGTGGCCGCCCTCGTGAGTGCGGCCAGTATCGGCCTGGCGCAGCAGGCCAGCGCGGCCAGCGCCGGCCCTGGCGGCCCGGACACCACGGCGCGGCCGCAGATCTTCATGCGCGTCCACGGCGCCACCAGCGGCAGCCCGGCCACCGGCGGCAACCTCTCCTATCACGGCGGCACCGGCGGCTACGGTGTGGAGACCGGCGCGGACAAGGTCTACCTCGTCTATTGGGGCTCGCAGTGGAACAACAATGATCCCTCCGGCGAAGCCGCCATCCAGCAGAATTTCTTCAGTCACGTGGGCGGCAGCTCCTGGAACAACTCGGTCACCCAGTACTGCCAGGGCGTGGCCTCGGGCACTTTCTTCTGCGGCACGAGCGGCACGCACGCGACGAACCCCAGCGGCGTGCTGGCCGGGGTCTGGTACGACAATGCGAGCGCGGCGCCGTCCGCTCCCCGCCAGTCGCAGCTCGCCAGCGAGGCGGTCCGGGCGGCGGGCCACTTCGGCAACACCAGCGCGGGCTCGAATACGCAGGTCCAGTATGTGATCAACACCGCGACCGGCAACAACTCGAAGGGCTTCAAGACGCAGTATTGCGCCTGGCATAGCTCCACCAGCTCGAGCTACGGCAACGTCGCCTACACCAACATGCCCTACATCACCGACGCGGGCGCGAGCTGCGGCGCCGGGTTCGTCAACAGCCCCGGCACGACGGACGGCATCACCATCGTCGGCGGCCACGAGTTCGCCGAGACCGAGACGGACATCTTCCCCAATGGCGGCTGGCTGGACAGCGGCGGCGCCGAGAATGGCGACAAGTGCGCCTGGATCAGCTCGGGCCAGGGCGCGTCGGCGAACGTCTCGATGGGCGGCGCCACCTTCCCGGTCCAGTCGCTCTGGAGCAACGCCTTCAACGGCAACGCCGGCGGCTGCGTGCTCTCCTACTAGATTTGCCATCGTGAGCGAACAAGAGAGCGGGCCCCTGCGGGGGCCCGCTCTCTTGTTCGCTCGCTGATCCGCAGGGCGGGTCGGGGGGCGTCCATTATTGGCCCCATGCCGATCAACCTAAGCGCCGGGACCACAAGGAGACAACGGGCGAGGACCAGCGCCAACCGCCCCCTAGTGATAACCGTCAGCCCGCGGAGGCGGGCTTCGCCCGGTGTTGCCGCGGCTTTAGCCGCCGGGCATCCGTCCCAGGACCCTGCCGTTCGCTGAGGTTGATCGGCATGGGGGCGTCCATTATTGGCCCCCGGCCGATCAACCGCAGTGGCCGGGTCCGCGGGGAGACAAGGTGTAGCGACCCGCCCCAGCCGTCCCCCGGCCGATCAACCGAAGTGGCCAGGGCCGCGAGGAGATAATGTGCGACGCCCGCCCCCACCCGCCCCGTAGTGATCACCGGCAGCCCGCTTGCGCGGGCTGCGCCCGGCGTTGCCGCGGCTTCAGCCGCCGGGCATCCCGCTATCACCTTATCGCGGCGCGCGGCGCAAGGGGCAAAACTGGGGGCTTATCGGGAATGTTATGTGTTGAGGCTGCGGCGTTTGCGGGCCGCTTCCATATAGAGATAGATCGCCCCGAGATAGAGGAGCAGCCCGATCATGCCGGCTAAGAACAGCCAGGTCGTCGCCAGCCCGGTGTTGAAGTCCCCCCAGCCGCGGACCACGCCGATGAGGATCAGGGCGATGCCGAGGAGCTGGCTTTGCAGCGTGATCCGCCAGGCGCTCCAGCGCGAGTCGCGCGAGAAGGTCAGCCCGACCACCGCGGGCAGCGCGAACCAGCCCGCGATCACGCGCGTTGTCAGCGGCGTCAGCTTCCAGGGCCAGAGGCTAATGGCGACCGTGGGGAAGAGGAACATGAAGACGGCGATGGCCAGCATCGCGGCGCCAATCACGCCGGTGATCAGGCGCACGTTCGCCGGGACGACGACATCGCCGGGATCGGGCGTCCCCGGATCGGTGACGCGGTTGCGCAGCCAAAGGGCCGGGACCAGGAACGGCGTGATCAGGTAGAGCAGGAGCCAGGCATAGAAGGAAATATGGTTGTGGTTAAATTTGTCCCAATGCAGCAGGGTCGACAGGCCCATGAACCAGGTGAACGTCGCGATGGGCAGGAAGCCCAGCGTGAACCAATGCCATTTGCCACCCAGGATCAGGCGGATGAAAAAGTAGGAGCCGGAAATATAGCCGGCGCCCATCAGCAGCGGCGTCATCGGCGGCGCGATCGTCCAGGCGAACAGCTCGGCCGTGTTGTTGGGGAAGAAAAAGAGCATGATGAAGGCGA
>DATGEF010000005.1:0-7856 GCA_035310405.1 Chloroflexia bacterium
ACAAGGAGCCTTTCGCGAACATGGTGCCGCCATCCGGGCACTGGGCGCCACGCCGGTCGAGGTGCGCCTGCCGGAGCACCTGGCGGACGTGGCCGGCCTTATTATTCCCGGGGGCGAAAGCACGACCATCGGCAAGCTGGCCGCGCTCTACGGCTTAGATACGGCGATCCGCCGCTTCAACCAGGAGCAGGGCCGCCCCGTGTACGGCACCTGCGCCGGGATGATTTACGTGGCGCGGGATGCCGGGCGCCCGCAACCGGTGCTGGGGCTGATCGACGTGGCGGTGGAGCGCAATGCCTTTGGCCGCCAGATCGATAGCTTCGAGACCGCCCTGCCGATTGCCGCGCTGGGGGCGCCGCCCTTCCCGGCCGTGTTCATCCGCGCCCCGCTGATCGGCAGCGTCGGGCCCGGCGTCCAGGTGCTGGCCCGCCTGGCCGATGGGCGGCCGGTCGCCGCGCAGCAGGGGCGGGTGCTGGTCACGGCTTTCCACCCAGAGCTCACCGGCGACCTGCGCATCCATCGCTACTTCCTGGAGCAATGTGCCGCTGCCGCCGCGGATTCGGGCGCCGGGGAAGCGCGGAGAAAGACCGCTTGATCCGTAACGTCAGCTGGACCGACATCCTGCGTATTCTGGCCACCCGCCGCCAGCAGCAGATTTTGCGGCTCAACCCCCCCTATACCATCATCCAACCCGAGACGGTGCTGGCCGACCTGGTGCGGGCCCAGAGTCCGGTCGCCCGGCGCCGCTGCCATACGCTGGTTTACCTCGAAGACGGGGACTTGCTGGCCTATCTCCAGGCCCGCTGCCGCTGGCAACGGCGCGACGAGTGGACGATCACCAGCTTAGCGACGACCGTGCGCGACGGCGATCCACTCTGGGGGCGGCTGCTGGCCGAAGTCATCCGCCAGGCCGGCGAGCACGGAATCACGCGCGTGTTCGCCAAGCTGCCGGTCGACGATCCGCGGCTCGCCCTGTTTCGGGAGCTCGGCTTCGCCGTCTACTCGCACGAGCGCATCTGGGGCGACCTCTATCTCAAGGGGGTCGCGATCGACTCCCCGCCGCGCGGCCCGTTGCGGGGCCTGGAAAACCGGGATGCCTTCGACCTGCTCCAGCTCTACCGCCAGGTGACCCCGCAGGTGGTGCAACAGGCGGAGGCGCTGACCAGTAAGCAGTGGCAGCCCGGCCCGCGCCTGGCTCCCGGCGGCCTGGGCGCCCGGGCCTTTGTCTGGGATACGGCGAGTGTGCCGCACGACGGTACGTTCGCCCCGCACGGCGTGGGCGGCTGGGTGCGCTTGCTGACCGGCCCGCGGGGCCATTGGATCACGACCCTCTTCCGGCCGGAGCAGCGCGCCGTGGCCCGCGACGGCATCGACTATGTGGTCTGGCTCGCCCGCAAGAGCGCGCCGAAGCCGATGTATGTCGCCCTTCGGGAATACCAGGCCGAGCTGGAGCCCTTGCTCGAAGACCGGGGCTTCCACCTGCTGACCGAGCAGGCCCTGCTCGTCAAATATACCGCGGTCCTGGACCGCAAGCCGGTGCCGGCCTTTGCCCTGCAACGGGCCGGCCGATTAGTGGTCAGCGATTGGACCATCTCCCGCGCTGACCCCCATAGAGGATCGCATGTCTGATCAACCCCTGGACTATACGGCACTGGCACAAGTGCATGTCGGCGGCTATACTGCCGCGGGCGACCCGGGCGATGTGCAGCGCCCGACCGGCGAGCAGGAGATTACCGACGACCTGGAGCAATTATTGCTGACGCTCCCGCCGGCGCTGCTCGGCCAACTGGAGGCCCAAAACAATCGCGCCAAGCTGATCGAGGTCGTCATGGACCTGGGGCGCAAGCCGGAGGCCCGGTATCACGGCGCCGAGGTGCTGCTGAGCGACGACGACATCACGCGCGAGGATCTGATGTATGTCGTGGAGCGCATCGGCCATTTTGGCGAGGATAACCGGGCCGGGATCGAGCGCACGCTCCACCGCATCTCGTGCATCCGCAACCGCTCCGGCGATGTGATCGGGCTGACCTGCCGGATTGGGCGGGCCGTGTATGGGACCATTAATATCATCCGCGACCTGGTGGAGTCCGGCAAGAGTATCCTGCTGCTCGGGCCGCCCGGCGTGGGCAAGACGACATTGCTGCGGGAAGTGGCCCGCGTGCTGAGCGATGAGTTTCGCAAGCGGGTCGTCATCGTCGATACCAGCAACGAGATCGCCGGGGATGGCGATATCCCCCACCCGTCGATCGGCCGGGCCCGGCGCATGCAGGTGCCCAGCCCGGCGCGCCAGCACGCGGTGATGATCGAGGCGGTCGAGAACCACATGCCCGAGGTTATCGTCATCGACGAGATCGGGACGGAGCTGGAGGCGGCGGCGGCGCGGACGATCGCCGAGCGGGGCGTCCAACTGGTCGGGACGGCGCACGGCACGACGCTGGAAAATCTGATGCTCAACCCGACCCTCTCCGACCTGATCGGCGGTATCCAGACCGTGACCCTCGGCGACGAAGAAGCCCGGCGGCGCGGCACGCAGAAGTCGGTGCTGGAGCGCAAGGCGCCGCCGACCTTCGACGTCATGGTCGAGATCCTGGATCGGGACCGCGTTGCGGTCCACCTGGACGTGGCCGAAGTGGTCGACTCGATCCTGCGCAGCACGCCGAGCCCGCCCGAGATCCGGGAGCGCCGCAGCGATGGCCGGATCATCAGCCGCCAGGGGCAGTTTGATGCGAGCCGCGACACCACCGCCTACACCCCGGCCCCCGGCCGGGGCGGCTACGACCAATCGTCCCGGCGCGACCGCGGCGGCCGGGGGAGTCGGGGCAACCGCAGTGCGGGGACGGGCCCCTACCAGTCGTCGGGGCCCGGCGGCGCGGCGGCCGGGGGCTTCGGGATGACCAGCGGTGGGCGGGCCGGCGCGCCGCTGGCCAGCATGGCCGCGCTGAGTCCCGGCCCCACCCGCCAGACCCATGCCCAGCGTTCGGCCCCGCCCGACTACTATGGCGAGCGCAGTGAGCGCCGGGCGGCGACTGCCACCTACGCGATCTACGAGGATGACGAGGGGGACGAAGACGAGATCGACCTGGCCCCGGCTGCGCCCGCCGGGGGGCCGGCCCCGCCGGTGGCGCCGCGGGCGGCCCGGGCGCCGGGTGTGCCCGGCAGCCCCACGCAGCCCCTGCGGATCTACCCCTTTGGCGTCAGCCGCAACCGGCTCGAGCAGGCGGTGGCCGGGCTCAACGTGGATGTGGAGCTGAGCAAAGATATTTCCGACGCCGATATCGTGCTGACCCTGAAGAACTACTATCGCAAGAAGCCCCCCGCGCTCCGGCAGGCGGAGGCCGAAGGGCTGCCCGTCTACGTGCTCAAAAGCAACACGGCGAGCCAGATGCAGGGCATTCTCTCGGGCATCTTTGAGATCGTGCCGGGCGCCACCCCGGGCCGCCGGGGCGACGACGACCCCGTGACGAGTGCCCTGGAGGAAACCGAGGCGGCGATCACGGAGGCGCTGGAGACGGGCCACCCGGTCGAGCTGCCTCCCGCCAATGCCTACATCCGCCGCTTGCAGCACCAGATGGCCGATCGCTATAACCTCGGGTCCCAGAGCCGGGGGCGGGAGCCCAACCGCCGGGTGCGCATCTTTCGCCACGACTGAACCCAGATCGTATATAATGGGGCCTATGAAGCTGGTGATCGCGGTCGTGCAAGGGCAGGACATCGGCGCCGTGCGCCGCACCCTGCCGGAGGCCGGCTTCCGCCTGACGGAAGTCGATAGCCTGGGCGGATTCTTGCGCGAAAACAATGTCACTCTGCTGATCGGCACGGAGGATTCCCGCCTGGCCGAGCTTTGGCGCCTGTTGAGCGAGAATTGCCTGACCCGTACCGAGTATATCAGCCCCTTCCAGCCGGCCTATGGCCCGGGCGATGTGTTCCTGCCCCGGCCAGTCGAAGTCCAGGTGGGAGGGGCGACGGTCTGGGTGCTGGATGTCGAGCGCTTCGCGAATCTATGAAAAGAGGTCACCGATGAGTTGCCCGTTTGCTGGCCTGGCCACTCGTTATACCGTGAACGACGAGCGGGTGAGCGTCCGCATTTGCGGCGCCCTGCCGTATGAGCGGGATTCGGACCCCGACGATTTGCCGTTGCCGAGTGTCTGTTTCAGCAACGCGGCCTGGCAGACCTGCCCTCATTATCTGCGCCTGACCCAGCGGAAAGAGATCGCCCGCCAATTGGGCCTGGTCCCCGCCGGGACCCAGGAGCTGCTGGACGCGGATGCGGCCGGCGAGGCGGCGCTGCCGGCCGAGTTTACCTACACCGACCCCGATGAACCCGAGCCACAGGACCGCCGGACCTCGGATGCGAAGGGAGTTGAGTGAGGAACCCGCATGCCCGATCTTAGCGGTTTCGTGCCCGCGTTTCAGTTTCTGGTCGCCTGTACCGGTGCTTACCTGGTCGCTCTCTGGCTCAGCATGATTATCTGGACCTTCCGTGATATCCAGAGCCGCACCCGCGACGTCATCGCCATTGCCCTCTCGACGCTGCTCGTGACGGTCTTTACGATCCCCGGCGTCTTTCTGTACTACATTTTACGGCCGAAAGCGACCCTCGCCGAATCCTATGAGCGCTCGCTGGAGGAGGAGTACCTGCTCCAGGATATTGAAGATGCCGAGGTGTGCCCGGCCTGCAAGCGGCGGGTGGAGCGGGACTTCACCTACTGTCCCCATTGCCGGACCA
This sequence comes from Chloroflexia bacterium, assembly GCA_035310405.1. Classification (GTDB taxonomy): domain Bacteria; phylum Chloroflexota; class Chloroflexia; order QHBQ01; family JAICKM01; genus JAICKM01. Next base: position 4,727 of record DATGEF010000005.1, read on the forward strand.
AGCTCCGCCGCGAGTGCGAGCACTGCGGCACGGCGGTGAGCCTGCGCTGGCACGCCTGTCCCACCTGTGGCCGCTAGGGCCCGGCGTAGGGCCCGCCGGCCCATCCCTGGCGGGCCGGCGGGGCGCCCGGGGCACGCGATTTGCTTGCCAGGCCCCTGGGCCGGTGGTATAATGACCATGGAGTTGGCGCCTGAGGACATCCGTGGGTCCCGGGTGCATGCCCTTGCATGTTGAGGGGAGTGTCAGCGTCGACATTGCCCGGCACGGCTTCAATGATGAAGGAGACTACTATGGCGATCGATCCCTCGTTAATTTGCTTTTTCAAGGGCGAGTATACCCCGCTGGCCGAGGCCAAGGTTGGTATCCTGACTCATGGCTTCAGCTATGGCACCGGCTGCTTTGAAGGGATCCGGGGCTACTATAACCAGGAGCAACAGCAACTCTACCTCTTCCGCCTCGACGAGCACTACGTCCGGCTGCAGCAGTCGGCGCGGGTGCTGATGATTAATATCCCGTACACGGTGGCCGAGCTCAACGAGATCACCCTGGAATGTATCCGGCGGAGCAACCTGCACACCGACGTCTATATCCGCCCCTCGGCCTATAAGTCATCCGAGCTGATCGGCGTGCGGCTGCACAATCTCGACGACGATCTCTACGTGGCCGTGCAGCCCTTCGGCAATTATATCGATATCGACCGGGCCTTGCGCACCGGCGTCTCCTCCTGGCGGCGGGTTGACGACAATATGATCCCGGCGCGGGCCAAGATCACGGGCGCCTATATCAACAGCGCCTTCGCCAAGACGGAAGCGCTGCTCAACGGGTTTGACGAGGCGATCATGCTGACCGCCGAGGGCCATGTCTCGGAAGGCAGCGCCGAGAACCTCTTCATGCTGCGCCATGGCACGCTTTATACGCCGCCGGTGACCGATAACCTGCTCGAAGGCATCACGCGCGACACAATCATCACCCTGGTGCGGGATGAACTCGGCGTGCCGGTTGTCGAGCGCTCGATCGACCGGACCGAGCTCTATGTCGCCGATGAGATCCTGCTCTGCGGCACGGGGGCGCAGATCGCGCCAGTCGGCAGCGTCGACCATCGGCTGGTCGGCACGGGCGAAGGCGGCGAGCTGGGCCGGCGCTTGCAAAAGCTCTATTTCGAGGTGGTGCGCGGCAATGTGCCGAAATACGCCCACTGGTGCAGCCCGGTCTACGGCCAGGCGGCGGCGGAGCATGCCGAGATCCCGGCGCGCCCCGTCGAGCGCACCAACGGCCAGGGCAACGGCCACGGGCCCACGGCCCCCGTCTCGCACCTGCACGTCAAGCGCAAATAGCGGGTCGGCGGCTACCCTCGCCGGGTGACGGCGCGCTTAGCGCTGGGGTGGCCGCGCTAGCGCGGCCACCCGACCGCCAGCGCGTAGAGCGGGACTTCCTCACCATTGAGGCCGAGGTGCTCCCCTAGCTCCAGGTCCAGGAAGCCCCCCAGGTTGACACTGCCCCAGCCGAGCGCCGTCGCCACCAGATTCAGGTTCTGGGCCACATGCCCCGCTTCGAGCAGGATCAACCGATAGCCCCGGTCCCCATATTTCGCCAGGGACCGCGCTGGGACCGCCGTGAGCACTATCACCAGCGCGGCGTCGGCCGCGTAGGTTTGGCCCAGGAAGAGGTCGACCAGCCGCGCGGGCGGGAGCGGGGCCACCGGGAGGTGCTCCAGAGCCTGCGCCAGCACCGCGTAGTGGTAGACACCGGGGCCCAGGCCGGTGACCCGCTCGACCAAGAGATAGATTTCGAGCGGGTAAAGGCCACCCCCGGAGGGGACGGGGCGGGTGAGCAGTTCGTAGTCGCCCGCCAGGACCCGCTCCTGAATCCCGTAGCTGGCCTGGAGCAGGGTGGCGAGCGCGGCCAGGAGGAGCGCCCGGTCCCCAAACTCCCGGCAGGAGCAGCGCGCCCGGATCGCCGCGCCCAGCGGCAACGGCAACGCGCCGGCGGGCGGCAAGGGGATCAGCGGGGCCGCCAGGTACTCTTTGAAGGGCGCCACGCCCGCCGTGGGCTGCGGCGGGTCGCCTGTCTGGAACCGCCCGTAGCAGGTATTGTGGTGAAAGAGCCAGGCGAGGGGAGTGGCCGTGCGGAACATATTTCCTCCTGCTTAGTCAAAGGGATGGGGATCGGGATTGAGATCCGGCAGCGTCAGACGGGCCGGGGCCAACCCGAGTTGCTGCGGCAGGTCATACAGCCGCCGGCCGCCCAGCCGCGCCTCCTGGGCGCCGAAGGCGATGGGCTGGAAACCCGGCAGGATCACGCGGACCACCGCCAACCCCTGGCGGGCGAGATCCGGGGGGGTCAGATTATAGTAGAGCACCTCCTGCCCCCGCGCCCGGAAGTAGCTGACCAACTGGGCGAGTTGCGCCCCGGCCGCGCCGGAGGGCTCCGTCCGCCAGTCCAGCGGCTCGGGGATCCGATCCAAGAGAAACGCCAGGGCGGGCCGCCGCGCCGGGCTGCAATAGAGCAGGCCATGGTCGTGCATCGTGGCCACGCGTTGCGGATCGGCCACCAGGGCGGCCAGGCGCGCTTGCACCGCCGGGCGGCGCAGGCTCCGGCAGTAGGAGGGGCGGATCTGGCCGACTTCCAGCAGCGCCTTGTGGGCCGCCCGCGCCGGGTCCAGATCGGCGCCCGCCCCAGCGATCACCGCCGGCCCGGGCGGGCCCGCCACTTGCACGCCCAGGGCCAGGAAGACCGTACCTGGATGATCGGTCGGCAGGCGCCAGAGGCCCAGCTCGACCCCCCGCCGCCGGTAGGCACTGCAGAGGGCACGCAGGGCCGGGTCGGGGTGGGTAGCTGGATCCACCCGCCGGGTGGGCAATCGTCCCAACCAGGTGATCATAAAGGCATCGCGCTCCAGGACTTCATACAGCGCGGCCAACAGCGCCTGGGCGAGGCTGGTCCCGGCGGCCATGCCGTTCGAGGTGACCGGGAACAGGTCTTCCTCGGGCGTCTGCGCCTGATAACCCAGAAAGGCGGCGAGCGCGGGGAGGTGAACAGGCTGCCCGCTGACCAGCGAGCGGCCGCATACCCAGCCCAGCCGGCTGGTCGCCGCATAGGGGGCGTAGGGGAGCCGCGGATACTGCGCGGG
>DATGEF010000006.1:0-3978 GCA_035310405.1 Chloroflexia bacterium
ATACTTCCGGGATTATACCACAATCGCCCGGATTGCGCATCTTGCCCCCGCGCTGCGCGGGCCCGCGGGGCTTGTACCACTAATTGTACCACTGGCCGTGCCAGTTAGGGCTTGTCGCGCACCCCGGAACGCGCTATGATCAGGGGGGGTACAGAGGGCGCGCTGTGCCACCTGCGGTATCCACAAAGGTGCTCCGTGGCGCCCATCGCCGCGGGGCGCCTGCCGGTCTTATCTTTATTTTCATTGTATTTGGGCGCGGAACCTGGTAGAATCATCATCATCCCCCAGGTCCTGGCGCGTCGGCCCAAGTAGGCCCAAATAGGAAGGATCAGGCAACCTCTATGCGACTCTTACCCCAACGCCTCATGCCGGCACTAGGCGTGGTGTTGCTGGTGTGTGTTTTGCTGGCCGGGCAGGCCGCCATGCGCACCCCATCCCGCCGGGCGCTGGCCCAGATCCCCCCGGCGCCCCTGGCCACGTCCACGGCGACCGTGACCGGCACCCCGCCCACCGCCACGCCGACGGTCACCGGCACCCCCCCCACCTTCACGCCCACCAGCACCCCCGGTCTGCCGACCGCTACGCCGACCCGCACCCCGAGCTCGTGAACCTCCACCCCCACGCGCACGGCCACCACCAATCCGACGCTGACTCCCCTGAACACGGCCACGGCGAGCGATACCGCCACGGACACCGCGACGCCGCCGCCGAGCACCACGCCCTCGCCCAGCCCGACCAGCAGCCCGCCGCCCAGCCCGACCAGCAGCGGCACGCCGACGCCCACGCCGGGCGCGGGGTATATCGCCATCGGCCCGGGCGACCAGGAGTCCCCCAAGGTCGACGGCGATATCGTGGTCTGGGAGGATAATCACAGCGGCAACTGGGATGTGCTGGCCAAAGACCTGGCGACGAATCGGGTCTTTACCGTCACGGACGGGCTGGCCGACGAGCGCTACCCCGATATCAGCGGTAATCTCGTCGTCTGGCAAGACGCGCGCAACGGCCCGTGGGCCATCTACGGCGCCCAGCTCAGCGGCGACACGGCGGGCCCGGCCTTCCCGATTTCCAGCGGGCCGGGCGACCAGATCAATCCGCGCGTCAGCGGCAGCCAGGTCGTCTGGCAGAGCAGCGCCCAGGCGCTGGCCACGACCACGCCGCAGAATGCCGTCCGTTGGGATATTGTCGGGACCGACCTGGCCACCGGGGGCCAGTTCACGGCCACTACGAACACCACGACCAACTTCTATCCGGCCATCGACCGCGGGATCGTCGTCTGGCAAAGCATCGTCCCGACCATTACCCTGCAGCTGCCCAGCGGCCGCGGCCGCTGGGATATCCTGGGCTATACGATTGCCACCGGCACGGCCTTCACGGTGGCCGAGGACTTGAACGACAAGACGAACCCCGACATCAACGGCGACCTGGTCGTCTGGCAGGAGTACCTGGGCGGCGCCGCGCTGGCGCCCACCGGCCGCGGGCGCTGGGGCATCCACGGCCATGAAATCAGTAGCGGCCGGACCTTTACCGTCACCGACGACCTGGACGATCAAACCAACCCGGCGATCGTCGGCAGCACGGTCGCCTACGCGGACAGCAATCCCAATGCGATCCTGGCCCCGCTCGGGCGGGGCCGCTGGGCGATCGATAGCGCGGATGTGACGACCGGGGTGACCCAGACGATCTCGACCGCGCTGACCGATGCGACCCTGCCGGCGATCGCCAGCAGCCACATTGTCTGGCAGCAGTTATCCCAGGCGGGCGACAGCGACGTCTACGGCAATGTCTGCCGGACGACCTATAGCGACGTGACTCCAGGGGCCTACTTCTACGCCCCGGTGCAGTGGTTCGCCTGCTCCGGGATGATCTCGGGCTACGGCGACGGGACGTTCCGGCCCTATAACAACACCACCCGGGGCCAGCTCGCCAAGATCGTGGTGCTGAGCGAGGCATGGCCGATCAACACGGCCGGGGGCCCGCACTTCGCCGACGTGCCGCCGAGCAACCCCTTCTACAGCTTCGTCGAAACGGCCTACCAGCACGGCATCATCAGCGGTTATCGCTGTGGGGGCCCCGGCGAGCCCTGTGATGCGCAGAACCATCCTTACTTCCGCTGGGGCAACGAGGTCACCCGCGGCCAGATCGCCAAGATCATCGTGGGCGCGGCCGGCTGGGCGATCGACACGACCGGCGGCCCGCACTTTGTCGACGTGCCGCCCGGCAACCCCTTCTACGCGGTGATCGAAACGGCCTATAACCGGGGCATCGTCAGCGGCTATAGCGACGGCACTTTCCGCTGGGTCAACAATGCGATCCGCGGCCAGATCGCCAAGATCCTCTACGGGGCGCTGAGCCAGCCGTAGGGCCCGCCCGGGCTAGCCGGGGTCGAGCCGGGGCTGCGTGGCCTCGGCCACCACCTGGGCCAGCGGGCGCGATGCGCCAGCGGCCCAGGCCGCGGCCCAGGTGGTGGCGTCGAGTTGCGCCTGGGCCGCGGCTACCAGTTGATCGTAGGCGGAGCGGTTGGATTGCTGGAGCTGGGCGCCAATCGTGGTGCGCAGGGCCTCCGACGCGCCCAGCAGCTGGGCGGCCCGCTCGGCCGCCCCCTGGGCGCCGGCCACCCCGGCCAGGCCTTCGAGGCAGAGCGCGATCCCTTGTTTATCGCCCAGGTCCCAACACAGGGACAGGCTTTCGGTATGTAATTGGCGGGCCTGATCATAATGCCCCTGGGCGAGGGCCACTTCCCCCAGATTACTCAGCGCGATGGCGATCCCCTGGGCGTCGTCCAGCTGGCGGGCCAAGGCCAGGCTTTCTTCATAAAAGCCCACGGCCTGGCCGTAGTCCCCCTGATCGGCCGCGACCAGGCCCAGGTTGTTGAGCGTCACGGCGATGGGGTACGGGTCCCCCAGATCGCGGCGCAGGGCCAGGCTCTCCGCGAAAAACTGTTGCGCCGGGGCATAGTCGCCCTGGTTGTGGGCCAGGAGGCCGAGGTTGTTGAGGGCGTCGGCAATGCCGGGCCGGTCGGCCAACGCCCGCCGTTGTGCGAGGTTCTCCTCGAAGTAGGCCCGCGCGCGATCGTAGTCGCCCAGCTCGGTCGCGAGGACGCCCGCCCCTTTCAGCGCTTTGGCTTGCACGGCCAGGGGGAGGCCAAAGCGCCCGGCCAGTGTCTCTTCCAGCCAGTGCAGGCCCTCGCTCCAATAACCATGGACATACCAGAAGTGCCATAACGCCCCGCTCAGCCGCAAGGCCGGCGCGGGGTCCGCCTGGCCCAGCGCCCAGTGCAGGGCCGCCCGCAGGTTATCGTGTTCCTGCTCCAGCCGGTCCAACCACACCCCCTGCTCCGCGCCTTCCAGCGCCGGCTCGGCGATTTCCGCCAGGGTCAGGTAGTAGCCGGCATGCGCCTGTTGCAGCCCGCCCACCTCGCCACTGGCCCCCAACTGCTCCAGCGCATATTCCCGGATCGTTTCCAGCATCTGGAAGCGTGGTTCCTCGCCGGCCCCCGGCTCATGGCGGAGCAGGCTCTTGCTCACCAGCGAATCCAAGCCGGCGAAGACGAACGCCCCCTCGTCCCCGGTGACGTGCTCGGCCGCCGCCAGCGTGCAGCCGCCGACAAAGACGGCCAGCCGGCGAAAGAGCATCTGCTCTGGGGAGTCCAGCAGGTCGTAGCTCCAGGCGATCGCGTTGCGCAGGGTCTGGTGGCGGGCCGGCAGATCGCGGGCGCCGCCCGTCAACAGGTGCAAGGAGGTCGTGGGGGTCGGACTGGCCAGGCGGGCGAGCAGGGCGGCCGGCGGCAGGACGCGGATGCGGGCGGCGGCCAACTCGATCGCCAGCGGCAAGCCATCCAGCCGCTGGCAAATCGCCGCCACGGCCGGCGCGTTCTCGGGGGTCAGCGCGAACGCCGGCGAGACGTCGAGGGCGCGCTCGACAAACAACATCACCGCGGGGGAGTGCGCCAGATCGGCCAGCGGCAGCCCGGGCTGGACG
>DATGEF010000007.1:0-9169 GCA_035310405.1 Chloroflexia bacterium
ACCATTATCCTCGACGTCGTGCCGGAGACCACGAGCGCCCGGCGCTACGGCTACACCTACGTCATGGGCAGCGGCATGCAGCTGCCGTTCCCCGACGGCGCCTTCGACTGTGCGGTGAGCCTCGACACCCTGGAGCATGTACCGGCCACAGCCCGCCCGGGCTTGCTGGCCGAGATGCGCCGGGTCAGCCGGCACGCCGCCCTGTTCATCGGGCCGGTGCATCGCGAGGAAACCGCGCTCGCCGAAGAGCTGCTCTTCGATTATATCCAGTGGCTGCTGAAGGCCAAGCAGGAGCAACTGGCCGAGCACCGCGGCTACGGGCTGCCCGACTTTGCCGCCACCCAGGCCGCGTTCGCCGGCGCCGGGTGGGCGACCCTCACGCTGCCCGCGGCCAATCTCTATAACTGGCTCTTCATGATGGTCGCCAAGCACTACCTCATCTCCTTCCGCGACGAATCGGCGGCCGAGTTCGAGCGCCGCCTCGACCATTTCTATAACCTGACTTTCGCGCCCACCGACCGCCAGGAGCCGGCCTACCGCGGCGTGCTGGTCGCCACGCGCGCGGCCGCGCCCCAGGCCCTCGCCGCGATCGCCGCCGCCTACCCCCCCGTGCCGCCCAGCGACAGCGCGAACGTCCAGCGCATGGAGCTCACCGGGCTCCTCCTGCGCCTGCTGGACCTCAAAGTCGCCAACCACGAGGACCGCGGGCTCCGGGAGCAGCTCCAGCTGCGCGACCAGAACGTCGCCAGCCTGCAAGGCAAAGTCGGGCTGCTCGAACGGGACTTGGCGGGGGCCGAAGGCCATGCGGCGAATCTGCAACAGATCATCGCCGGCCTGCAGGGCGACCTAGCGGCCGCCGCGCAGGCCCAGCGCGTCGCGCTGGCCGAGGCCGCCGCGCAGAAAGAGCAGCTCTATGCCGATCACCTGCGGCTGGCGGCCGAGCAGCAGCGGCTGGCGGCCGAGCTCGACCGCAAAACCGAGCATATCCTCTACCTGGAGCGGCTCTTGCAGGGCATCGAAGCCGGGCGGGTGTTCCAGCTGACGCGCAGCGCCTCGCGCCTGCTCGGGCGCAAGTAGCCGCATGCCCCCCCTGCCCCCCGCGCCGCCCCGCGCCTGGCCCAAAGTCTCGGTCGTCGTGCTGAACTATAACGGCCTGCGCCACCTGGAGGACTGTTTCCGCTCCCTCGGCGCCCTGGACTATCCGGCCGGGCAGCTGGAGCTGCTGGTGGTCGATAACGGCTCCACCGACGAGTCGATCGCCTACCTGGCCGAGCGCTTTCCGCAGGTGCGCATCCACGCCCTGGCGACGAATCTGGGCTTTGCTGCCGGGAATAATGCCGGCGCAGCCGCCGCCACGGGCGAGTACCTGGCCTTCCTCAACAACGATACCCGGGTCGACCCGGCCTGGCTGCGGGCGATGGTGACCAGCGTGCTCGACGATGCCGATCGGGGGGTGGTCTGCACCGGCGCCAAGATGCTCGACTGGGACGGCCGGCTGCTGGACTTCGTCGGCGGGGTGATGAACTTCCACGCCTTCGGCTACCAGCTCAGCCATGGCCTGCCGCTGGCCGCCGAGCCGTCGGCCTACCAACAGAAGCGGGATCTGCTCTTCGCCTGTGGTGGCGCAATGCTGATCCGCGCCGACGTCTTCCGCGAGGCCGGCGGCTTTGACGCCGACTTTTTTGCCTTTTTTGAAGATGTGGACCTCGGCTGGCGGCTCTGGCTGATGGGCTACCGGGTCACGCTGACGCCGGCGGCCCTCACCTACCACAAAGGGCACGGCACGGCCAGCAGCATCCCCGAGCACCGCCGGCTCGTGCTCTATGAGCGCAACTCGCTCTACGCCCTCTACAAGAACTACAGCGATGAGTTCCTGGCCCGCATCTTTCCCGCCGCCCTGACCCTGATGGGCGAGCGCGTGCTGCGCCTGGCCGAGCTCAGCGGGGTGGACTTTGGCGAGTATGAGCTCGCCAATCGCGGCCCCGCCCGCCAGACGTTCGAGGCGGTGCATCCCCAGGCGGTGAGCACCATGCTGGCCGCCGACGAGTTCACGGCGCAGTTGCCCCGCCTGGTCGAGAAGCGCGCTGCAGTGCAGGCGCGGCGGCGGCGCCCGGACGCCGAGATCGTGGCCCAGTTCGGCCAGCCGACCCGCATCGCCTTGATCAACCACCCGACCGATGCTGCGTACGCCCGCGCCCACTACCGCCTGCTGAACAGCCTGGGCATCGCCGACCTGTTCGCCGCCCTGCCCAAGCAGGTGCTGCTGATCAGCCCCGATGTGCTGCCGGTCGGCGGCATCCCGACCAGCGGCGTGGGCCTGCGCGCCTGGGCGCTGGGCCAGGGCCTGATCGCCCGGGGCCATCACGTCCATTTTGCCATGCCGGCGGCCGCCCTCGCCGGCCGCGAGCACCTCGTGCCCGCCGCGATCCGCGCGCTGGCCTGGACTCCCGCGAACCTGCAGGGCCTGGTCGACTCGCTGGCCCCGGACGTGATCGTCAGCGTGGGCTGGCCCAACCTCACCCCCCTGGTACGGGCGCCCATGCCGGTGGCCTGCGACTTCACCGGCCCCCACCTGCTGGAACGGGACTACCAGGACTATCGGGACAACCCGACGAACGCCGCCGAGAAACTCGCGGCGATCGACAAAGCCGACTTCTTCACCTGCATCGGCGAGCGCCAGCGGCTCTACTTTATCTCCTGGCTGGCCCAGGCCGGGGTGCGCGCCCGCGAGATCGACGAGACGCTCAAGGTGATCCGCTACTCGCTGAGCCCCGATCTGCCCACCCATCTCTGGCCCGCCGACTGGTCCGCGACCCCGGTGACCTTTGTCTATGGCGGGGTTTTCTTGCCCTGGCAGGACCCCACCCTGGCGCTGGACACGCTGGCCACCGTGCTGGCCGACGCGGGCGCCGGCCAACTCAAAGTGTTTGGCGGCAAGCATGTGTTCCATGCCGTCGATACGGGGATCTTCGAGCCCCTGATCGAGCGGCTACGGACCAACCCCCGCGTGGAGATCGCCGGGCTGCTGCCCGTCGACGAACTGGAGGCGGTCTACACCCAGGCCCATGTGGCGATCGACGTCATGCAGCGCAATCCCGAGCGTGAGCTGGCGTTCGCCAGCCGGACGATCCATTATCTCTGGTGTGGCCTGCCGGTCATCCACAGCCGCTTCTCGGAGGTCGCCGCCTTGATCGAGGAATACGAGGCCGGCTGGATCGTCGACCCGGAGGACAGCGCGGGTATCCGGGCGGTGGTCAGGGCGATCCTGGCCGACCCGGCGGATGCCGCGCGCCGGGGGGCGAACGCCCAACGGCTGGTGCGCGATCACCTGACCTGGGACCGCACGATCGACGCCCTCGACGCCTTCGTGCGCCGCCCCTATCTGCGCGAAAGCCGCGGCACCGTCCACCAGCACCAGGCCCAGGCTCACGGCCCATCCTCTTCCAACGCGTTTGCATCCAGCGCCAACCCCCAACCCCCAACCCCCAACCCCCAACCCCCGACCCCGGCGCTCGCCAGCCTGGTGCGGCGGACGCGGCGGCAGCGGCGGACGCCCCTGGCCCAGGTGCTGGCCCGCGGCCAAAGCATCCTGCGCCCGTTCGTGACCGGGGGCCGGGCGCGGCCGGTGACCGTGGATGGCGAGCCGCGCTTCGCCCTCCCTGAATTGCTCGCCGGCCACAGCCACGGCCAACGCTTTGTCTGCGACCGGCCCGGCCTCTGCGGGATCGACGTGCTGGTGGCCACCTTCGCCCGCATCAACACCGGCCAACTCGTGCTGCACCTCCGTTCGAGCCCGGGCGCCGATCACGACCTGGCCACGGTGACCGTGCGCGCCTTGAGCCTGGCCGATGGGGAATTCTACCCCTTCCGGTTCGCCCCGATCGCCGACTCGGCCGGGCGCACCTTCTACCTGATGGTCGAATCCCCCAACTCCGTCCCGGGGGATGCCGTCACCCTCTGGGCCCGCCCCGGCCGCACCGGCCAGCACAGCGGCCGCTACGAAGACGGCGTGCCGGCGACCGGGGATCTGGTCTACCGGTTGGTGTTTGTGTAATGCGTATTGCGCAGCGCGGTCAACTCATCGTAGAGATAATGTATTTTGTTAGCAGGTTAGTTAAGATTTGTCATTCTGAGCGCAGCGAAGAATCCGCTACCCCGCGGATCGGGTCAGGCTAAGAGGCTGAGTCTACGAGGAGACCACTTGCGGCGACCAGCACCGCCGCCCCGTAGTGACAACCGCCAGCCCGCGGAGGCGGGCTTCGTCTGCGTAGCCGCGGCTTCAGCCGCTAGGCGTCCCGCCCCAGGACCACGCCGCTCGCTGAGGTTGATGCCGATAGGGCGTGAACCTGCTGCCCCAACTGGACGAGCTGGGCGGCCCCACCCGTGAGGCGTGGTCAGGAGGAGGGTCGCCTAGCCAACTGCCCACCGGCCCTGACCCGATCTGTAGAGCAACGGATTCTTCGCTGTGCTCAGAATGACAAATCTTATGGTTTCTGACAATAAAATTGTCATTTCAGATAGTAGCCAGGGTAATACGCAATACTCGATACATAATACGTAATACGCAAGTACGGACGACCTTCATGGACCCACTCATCTCGATCATCATCCCCAACATGAACGGCATGGAACACCTGCCGGACTGCCTGACCTCGCTGGCCGCGGCCACCTACCCGCGGGACCGGCAGGAGTGGATCGTGTCCGACAACGGGTCGCGGGATGGATCGCCGGATTGGGTGCGTCAGGCGTATCCGCAGGTGCGGATCGTGGAGAACGGCAGCAATATCGGCTTCGCGCGGGGCTGTAACGCCGGCGCCCGGGAGGCGCGGGGCGAGTACCTGGTCTTCCTCAACAACGATACCCGCGTCGCGCCGGGCTGGCTCCAGGGCTACCTACGCGCCCTGGCGCCCGATCCCACGGCCGTCTGCGCCGCGTCCTATATGCGCAGCTGGGACGACCAGGAGGTGGATTTCGACGGTGCGAGCTGCAATCTCTTCGGCGTGGGCCGCCCGCGGGCGGTCGCCGGTTGGCCCGACTGCCCGGCCGGCTTGCAGGCCGGCGACCCGCTGCTCTTCGCCTGCGGCGGCGCCATGCTGATCCGCCGGGCCGTCTTCCTGGAGGTCGGGGGCTTCGACCCGACCTTTTTTATCTACTTCGAGGATGTCGACCTGGGCTGGAGGCTCTGGGTGCTGGGCTACCGGGTCGTGTTCGCGCCCGAGTCGGTCGTCTACCATAAAGAGGGAGGCACCACGGGCGCGCGCCGGGCGCCGTCCCACCGGCGCTACCTGCTCTTCGAGGCCAACACGCTGTCGGCGATCGTGAAGAACTATGAGCAGCCCAACCTGGACCGTGTCCTCCCGGCGGCGCTACTGCTCGAATGGCAACGCGCCCTGCTGAGCGCGGGCGCGGCCATCGACCCGGCCCACTACCGGCTGGACGGCCCGCGCGGCCCGCTCGACGACGGCCGGTCGGCGGCCCTCCCGCCGCTGAGCCTGGCCCATCTCCTCGCCCTGCGGCGCCTGAACGAGCGCTGGCCACAGTTGCTGGCCGAGCGCGCGCGCATCCAGGCCCGCCGGCGGCGCCCGGACAGCGAGATCCTGGCGCTCTTTGGCCGGCCCTTCCAGCCCCAGTTCGCCGGCGCGCGCTACGCCGACACCATGCGCCAGATCGCGGCCGCGCTCGACCTCTACCCCCTGGTCGCCACGGCGGCGCCGAGCCGCATCCTGCTACTCGCCCCGGCCACTGGTCTGGACGGGCGGCGGGCGACGGCGCTGGCCACCCTCCTGGCGCCGGAGTTCCGGGTCGTGCGCCACGCCGGCGACGGGGCCGGCCTGGCCCCGACGGCCGATCTGCTGCTGGCGGCCGGCGCCACGATCCCCGCCGCGGCCGCCCTGGCCCCCGCCGTGCCGCTGGCCGCCGATGTCGGGGCGGGGCTGCCGGATGCCGTCCCCGCCGATCGGCGGGCGACGCTGGCGCAGCGCGCAGGGCTGCTGATCTGTGCGACAGACGCCGGGGCCGAGGCCTGGCGGGCGGCGCTGCCCGGGATCGCCATCGTCGTCCAGCCGGAGACGGGCCCCCTGGCAGCGGATCTGCGCCACTATTGTCGCTATCCCCTCCATCACGGCTGAGGTACTCTATGCCTTTTAGCGTGCAGCCCATGGACGCGGTCGCCGCGGCGGCCATTGCCACCTGGCGGTATGACGGCCCCTATGCTTTCTATGATGCCGACCCCCAGATGGCCCCCTATCTCCTGGAGCCGCAGCACGCCTACTACGCGGTCTGGGCGGCCCCAGGCGACCTGGCCGGCTTTTGCTGCTTTGGCGGGGAAGCCCAGGTGCCCGGCGGCCACCAGCGGGGGCTCTATGCCCGCGACGCCGCGCTCGACTTCGGCCTCGGCATGCGGCCGGACCTGACGGGGCAGGGGCAGGGCCTCCGCTTCGTGCAAGCCGGGCTCGCCTTCGGCCAACGGCACTTCGCCCCGGCGCGCTTCCGCCTGAGCGTGGCCACCTTTAACGCGCGCGCCATCCGGGTCTACACGCAGGCGGGCTTCGAGCCGAGCGAGGTCTTTCCGAGCCCCACGCCGGCCGGGGAGGTGCTGTTTCTACTCATGCTGCGCCCGGCGATCACGGCCGGCGAGCTGGCCCAATGGGTACGCTGAGCGCCCGACTACGGGGGGCCGGCGGGCCGACGACGAGATCCGCGCGCACTGCCTCCTCGTCGATCGGCGGCGCCAGTTGCTCCTGCAGCGGGCCCCCGGGGCCCGCCGGCGGGTGGGGCCGGCGCGGCAGGCGAGCCAGCGCACCGTGCCCGGCCCCACGCGGGTAATCGGGCGGCTGCGCACCCGATAGTAACAATCGGAGCAGACCCACCCGTAGCCCGGCAGAGTCGAGAAAAGCGCCCGCCGGTGGTGGCAGCGCCCGCAACTGGGCGGCGCCGTCCCACGATCCGCCGCCTGTTGCCGCCCGTCCATACCCCTCTCCCCTCGCTACCTTGAGCGCGCCCGTGCTCCCGATCCTGATTCTCCTACGCTATTGTAGCACAAGCAGGCCGCATGGTGACACCCTGGCAGGGGGATCTGAGGCCATGGAGTCCCACTGGTTTATCTGAGAAGTAAATAGTAGCAAAGATGATAAAGAACATGTCATTCTGAGCGCAGCGAAGAATCCGCTGCCAGGCGTAAGCGGTCGACGCCGCCGCGCGGCCTGTCCGTCCACCCCCATCGCTCCACTGCCGCCCAAATCGCGCTTTTGAGGCGCTGGTTACCCGCCCCAGCGGATTCTTCGCTGCGCTCAGAATGACAAATCTTAGCTCATAGGCTAATAAATTGCATAGTTTTACATTAGCCGAGACTTGGGTCATAACACAATATGCGGCCGCCGGGTTTTGTACCACTTGCTGTACCAGCCGGGGCTAGGATTCCGCCGGAATGCGATCTATGATGGAGAGGGGCAGGAGGAGTGGTTGGGGGACGGGCGCGGGAGTCGGTCCAGCTATAATCCGGGACGTCTGGAACGTCTAGAAGGCAGAGGTGGGATATGTCACACTCAGGACTGTCGTTGCGGATCGTTATTATTGCATTGGGGTTGATCGCGGCCGGCGCGCTGCTGGCGGGGGCGGCCGCCGCGCCCATCCGCCCGGCCGGGGGGCGGCCGGCGCTACCGCCGGTGCTCCCGCCGCTGGCCAATTGTGCGGTGACCACGACGGGCTTTATCCCCTTAATCGACCTCGGCACCGGCACGTATCATGGCTATGAGGGCGGCCTCTACGGCGGCGGGAGCAATACGCCGTCCGCTGCCTATCTCCAGGTAGGCGAGGCGCGGGCGAAGGCCATCCAGCCCCGGCTCGCCGACGGCACCCCTGACCGGGTGAATGGCCGGCTCGTGCTGCTCTCGCTCGGCATGTCCAATACGACGATGGAGTTCTCCCAGTTCGTGACCGCGGCCAACCAGGACCCGCTGAAGAATCCCCAACTGGTGATCGTCGACGGCGCCGTGGGCGGCCAGGATGCGGAGATCATCAAAAACCCCGCGTCGTCATATTGGATCACCGTGACCCAGCGCCTGACCACGGCTGGAGTGGCCGCGCCGCAGGTGCAGGCCGTCTGGCTCAAAGAGGCCATCGCCGGGGAGAACGAAGCCTTCCCCACCGATGCCCGGCACCTGGAGAGCGACCTGCGGGCGATCGTGGCCATCGTGCAGCAGCGCTTCCCCAATGTGCAGATCGTCTACCTGGCGAGCCGCACCTACGCGGGCTACGCGACGACCACCCTCAACCCCGAGCCCTATGCCTACCAGAGTGGTTTTGCCGTCCAGTGGCTGATCAGCGATGGGCAGAAATCCACCACGCTCGGGAGTCTGCCCTGGCTGGCCTGGGGGCCGTACCTGTGGACCGATGGGCTGGTCGGGCGCAGCGATGGGCTCACCTGGGCCTGCACGGACGTCCAATCCGACGGCACGCATCCATCGGCCAGCGGGGTGCAGAAGGTCGTCAACCTACTGCTGCCCTTCTTCAAGACCGATCCGACGGCCGCGCCTTGGTTCACGCACCCGTAGCCGCGCCGGGCCGGCCGCCCCGCTGACCGCGCCTACGGGTGCCAGTGGCCGCCGGCCGCCAGGTCGCCGAGCGTATAGTAGAGCAGGACCGCGACCTCGGCGCGGCTGGCGGCGGCATCGGGGCGGAAGCTGCCGCCCGAGCTGTCCTGGATGATGCCGTGCCGGTAGGCGGTCTCGATATAGGGATAGGCCCAGTAGGTCAGCGGCGTGTCGCCGAAGGGGCTCTGGGGGCCAGTCTGGAGGTCCCAGCCCGCAGCCAGGACCAGCACTTTGACCACCTGGGCGCGGGTCACGGCGGCGCCCGGCCGGAAGGTGCCGTCGGCGTACCCGGTCAGCGCGCCATGGGCGGCGCCGGCCTCGATATAGCCCACGGCCCAGTAGCCCGGCGGCACATCCTGGAAGCGGGGGGTCACCGGCACGACGGCTGACCAGTGCAGCGCGGTGGCGAGCATCTTCATAAACTGGGCGCGCGTGATCGTGTCCCCGGGGCGGAAAGAGCCGTCGTCGTAGCCGCTGATGATCGCCAGCTGGCTGAGGTAGTCGATGGCGTCATAGGCCCAGTAGCCGATCGGCACGTCGGCGAAGCGCCCGCCCGCCTGCACCTCGACCGTGTTACG
>DATGEF010000008.1:0-4467 GCA_035310405.1 Chloroflexia bacterium
ACGACGACCCGGATACCCGCCGGCTGCTGGCCCTCCAACTGGAAGGCCGTGGCTTCCAGGTCACCCAGGTCCCCAGTGGCCGGGACGCGATCGCCCTGGCGCGCGAGGCGCGGCCCGATCTGATTATCCTGGACGTCATGATGCCGGGCCTCGACGGCTTTGAGACGCTGGCGGCGCTCAAGCAGGACCCGGTGACGGCGGATATCCCGGTCGTCATGCTCTCGGTGCTGCCCGAAGCGGAGAAGGGCTTCGCCCTCGGCGCCCTGGACTACCTGTCCAAGCCCCTGGACCCGGATCAGCTGATCCAAACCATCCGCGGCGTGGTCGCCATCGACGCGCCCAAAGGCCGGCCGGCCAAAGGGGCCCGGCGGGGAGCGGCCGCGAAAATCCGCGTCCTCGTCGTCGACGACGAGACCGACCTGGTCACCTGGCTGCAGAACGCCCTGCAAGCGCAGGATATGCTGGTCCTGCCGGCCTATGGCGGCCAGGAGGGCCTGGCCAAGGCCCATAGCGAGCAGCCCGATGTGATCGTCATGGACGTCAAAATGCCCGACATGACCGGCCTGGAAGTCATCCGCGCCCTCAAGGCCGACCCGGTGACGGCCAAGATCCCGGTGATCTTCATGACCGCCTCGGATATCGATAAGCGCACGGCCCGCGTCCGCATGCTCGGCCTCGGGGCCGTGGAGCTGCTCGGCAAGCCGTTTTCCGCCGACGATCTGGTGAGCGAGATTCTGCGCCAGACCAAGCTACTGCAAGACTTGCAACCCACCGCGCCGGAAGACCTGGCCGGTGCCCAGAACGGACATTGACGACGATGAGTTCATATCGTGTGCTGGTGGCCGAAGACGAGGCCGATATCCGCTTCATGACCTGCTTTACGCTCCGCTTTGGCGGGTTTGAAGTGCTGGAGGCCCAGGATGGCCAGGAAGCGTTGGAGATGGCCCAGCGCGATCCCCCCGACTTGATCCTGCTGGACGCGAAAATGCCCCGGCTGGACGGGTTTGAGACCTGCCGGCAGCTGAAAACGCTGCCCGAGACGCAGCATATCCCCGTGGTCATGCTCTCGGCCATGGGCCAGGAGCGCGAGATCGCCCGCGGCAAGAGTGCCGGCGCGATCGATTACCTGCTCAAGCCCTATGTCCCTCAGGATCTGATCGCCCGGCTCAAATCGATCTTGGAGAGCAGTAAGTCCATTATATGAGTGCCATTGTGATCGAAAACAGCCTGGTCCACTATGAAGTGATCGGGCGCGGCAAGCCGGTCATCTTCTTGCATGGCTGGCTGGGGTCCTGGCGCTACTGGATGGGCACCATGGAGGCCATGGCCCGCCGCCATCGCTGCTATGCGCTCGATTTCTGGGGCTTCGGCGACTCGGATAAGTCGCGGATCAACTGCACCGTGTCCGACTACCTGTCGTTAGTCGATCAATTCATGGACCGCATGGGCCTGGTCGACGCGCCCGTCGTCGGCCACTCGATGGGCGGCACGATTGCCATCCGCCTCGGCCTGGAGTACCCCCACCGCGTCAGCCGGCTCGTGCTGGTGAGTGCCCCCGTCGTCGGCCGCTCCTGCACGCCGATCATCAAGCTGGCCAGCAACCCGACCCTCAACCGCCTGTTCTGGAAGCCGGCGATCCTGACCACCTGGGGCCGGCCGCTGCTCCACCGCTGGATTGCCACCAACTGGCAGGTCTGGTACCGCGAGATCCTGGAAGACGTGCTCAAAGTCACCCCCGAAGCGGCCCAGCAGAGCGGCTACACACTCGTGCGCACCGATCTGCGGTCGCAACTGCGCCACCTCAAGATGCCGGTGCTGGCGATCCATGGCACCAAAGATACGGTCGTCGCCTTCTCGGAGCTCGCCCACTTCCGCGATAACGGCATGGCCGACTCGCAAACGATGGCCTTCGAGAAATCGCAGCACTTCCCCATGCTCGACAGCCCCGCCGAGTTCCATAAGCTGCTGATCGACAATCTGGCCAGCTAAGCGCTCCCTCACCAGCGGAACTCGAACGCTACGTGGCGGGGGCCCAGGACCGTATAGGTGGTCTGGAGCTGGGGGAGATGCAGCAGGGTGCCGACCTCCTGGAAGATGCCTTGCAGCACCTCCGGATACAGGATCTCATCCTCGAAGTCCATGCGCCAATGGTGCGGGCCCAGCTCGACCACCGAGCGGGTGCCGTAGTTGCAGGCGAGGGCGAAATCCTGCGGCGCCCGCCGCAACATCCGCTCCAGGCCGACGATCGGCAGCGTGGCCAGCAACACCCGCCCCAGGATCGTCTCCCGATAGCGGGTCAGGCTGCCGCGCCCAAACAGCCGCCGTGCCTCCGCCAGCGGCTGGTCCGCCAGACAGGTCGCGCACAACAGGTCCACCAGTTGGGTGTAGACCAGCGCGGGGACCTGCGGCTTATGCAGGTAGGCGCCAAATTGGTCCACCACCTGCGCCCGGATCGCCGGCGTGAGCCGGCCGGAATCCTCGACCACCTGGACCGTCACGTCCAAGGAGGACATAAAGACCTTCTCGCTATCCGGGATCACGGGACGCACGGCCCGCGCCCGGGGTGGGGGATCGGGAGATGGGGGAGTAATCATCGGCGTAGCTTCGGCCTTTCCCGTGTGTCTGATATGTACGCTGGGCCGGCGGCCCGGCCGCGGCATTGCCCCTTTATTATAACACGCGGGAGGTCGCGTGGGGCCGCGTGCCCCGATCACCAAAACCTGTGGGCCTGCGGGAGACCTATTTGACAACCGGAACCTACACATGCTAGACTGACGTACGTTTCTCTAGCAAATGCGGTCGCGGAACCGCGTCGTTTTGTGTCTCTCCGTCCCTTTAGAAAGAGGCGCAGCTTGCTTCTGTTGGTGCTCGCCGCCCTGCACGAACGCTTAGTCACGTCCCAGATCGCACCACTGGTCAGGAGTCTGGTGCTTACCTGTGTGCTGGCGGTTGTGGGCTTGCTCGCAGGTGTACCCTTGTTTGCGACGGCCCGACCCCTCAGCCCCCTCACCGCTCCGAAAAGCGCGATTGGCGCGCAACCGGCGGCGCGCGGGCGGCTGGTCCAACCGGCTGCTGACGTGAACATCGGCAACTGGACCAACGCCTTCCCCGACCTATTCGCGATCAGCGCTGTCTCCACGACCGAGATCTGGGCCGCAGGGCCGTACGGGCAACTGCTGCATTACACCAACGGTATCTGGACGGCCGTCAACCCGCCGAACATGCGGGGGGCGGCGACCTGGGACGTCATGATGCTCTCTCTTACCGGCGGCTGGATCGCTGCGGGCGACCACGCTTTCCGCTACGACGGGACCGCCTGGACCGAGCAAAGTACTGGGCTGGGCGCGAACCTAACCATCTCGCGGCTGGCCGGAACGGCGCTGGACGATATTTGGGCCATCGGCGGCCCGGCGGACGCGAGCGACGTTGTCCACTGGGACGGCACGAGTTGGCGGGCTGTCGCTCCAGTGGTTTCGGCCACCGTTGATCTGACCGCGATCAACATGCTGACCGCCCAGGATGGCTGGGCGGTGGGCTATGACCAGGCCAGCCCCACAGCTGTCGTGCTCCATTACGACGGGACGGCCTGGCGCCTGATTCCGCCACCACCGGGCGCCAGCGCGCTCTACAGCGTCGGCTCGGCGGCTCCCGGCGACGTCTGGGCCCGCGGACTGGACAATACGGCGCTGCCGGGGGGCCATTTCTACCATTACAGTCACGGCGCCTGGGTGGCCGATCAACCGGGCGGCTCCTTTCCCGCGGGCCCAGAAACGCTCAAGATGCTTGGTCCGGCTGACGGTTGGGCGACAACGCTAGGTTCCGTCTATCATTGGGATGGCACCGCCTGGGCCGCTGACTCGGGGATCAGCAACCTGCTGTTAATGGGGCTGACGGCCGCCGCAGGGCAAACCTGGGCCACCGGCCCGGATGCTAGTATCTGGCGGCGGGGCACCGACGGCGTCTGGCACCAGGAATTCGGCAAGCCCAGCCATGACGAACTGATGGACGTGGCAACGCTCAGCCCGGACGACGCCTGGGCCGTAGGAAGCAGTGGTGCGATCCTCCATTTCACCGCCGGCACCTGGACGCCAGTACCCGGGCCGGCCAATGTAGGGCTGAATGCGTTGCAAATGTTGTCTCCTACCGACGGATATGCCGTTGGATCCGCCATCCTGCACTGGGATGGCCTGCGCTGGACCCAGGTCGCGACGCCGACGGCGGGCACCGCGTTGACCGCGGTCGCCATGAGCAGCAGTGGGAATGGCTGGGCCGTTGGATCAGGCGCGATCATGTGGCGGGCAACGGGGGGCGTCTGGCGCCAGGTAGCCAGCCCCACCGGGGGCGATTTCCACGCCGTCGCCCTCGACTCGCCGACGCACGGGTGGGCTGCGGGGAGCGCCTATAACCCTAGCGGCGGCGAGGTACCTGTGTTGATGGAATGGGATGGCACCGCCTGGCGGGATCGCA
>DATGEF010000009.1:0-12171 GCA_035310405.1 Chloroflexia bacterium
CCCCTCTATCTGGAGCCCGAAACGGAGGAGTATGGGGTCACGATCGCCGCGTCGCTCGCTGCGCATTTCTTGCAACAGGGGCGCGAGGTCGGCCTGGTTACCACCGCCCACCGGCCGCTGATTATCCCGGCGGACCGCGGGGGGCGGCAGCTCATGAAGATCTTGCGCACCCTGGCGGTCGTGCGGGCCGAGGATTCCCTGCCGCTGGCCCAGCTGCTGCTGGGGCAGAGTACCCTGTTCGGGCGCGGCGACAGCTTGATCGTGGTGACCCCCGCGACCAACGAGTCCTGGGTGGCGGCCTTACACGAGGTGCAGGCCCGGGGCAGCCGGGCGACGGCGATCCTGATTGAGCCCCATACCTTTGGCAGCACCCGCTCGGCGCTGCTGGCGGTCGGCGCCCTGGCGGCCATCAATGTGCCTAGCTACCTGGTGAAGCGCGATGACTCCTTGGAGCTGGTTCTGTCGCGGGAGATGGTCTATGGCCGGCTGCGCTAGCGGGGCCCCGCCCGCGCCCGGCGCCTTGTGGCCCGACCGGGAGGTCGGTATAATGACGCGGGGCGCCCCTTGTCGCCCCGCCGAGGCTAGAATGCATTATGGCTAGGTATTTGCGATTGCGCGAAGGCTGGCTGATGGTTGGCCTGGTCGCGCTCATGCTGTTCAGTCTGGTCTGGTCGATCCAGCGCGCCGGCTGGTCCGACGACCTGTTTATCCTGACCCCGATTACCCTGGCCGGCCTGCTCACCGCGCTCGTGCTGAGCAAAGTCCGCGGCGTGCCGCGCCTCCTCCTGCACCTGACCGGGATGATGGCCGGGGTGGCGCTGGTGCTCTGGGAAACGGCCAACCTGCTGGACGATCCCCGGCTGCTCACGATCCAGGACCGGGTCCAAGATCTTGTGGGCCGGATATTCGTCTGGTTCCAAGCGGTGACCGGGGGGGGGTTGAGCGACGATCTGCCGCTCTTCGTCCTGTCGCTGGCTATCCTTACCTGGCTGCTGGCCTATGCCAGTACCTGGTTTATCTTCCGCTCGCGCTGGCTCTGGTGGGCGCTGGTGCCGAATGGGATCGCCCTGGTCATCAATATTTCGTACTCGGCCGCGTCACTGGGCTGGTATTTTATCCTCTTTATGCTCACGGCCCTCTTGCTCATGGTGCGCTTCAATATGATGTTGCACGAAGAGCGTTGGGAACGGGAGCGGGTGAATTACTCGCCCGGCTTGAGCTGGAATTTCCTGCGCGCCTCCAGTGTCTTTGCCCTCGTGGTCGCGGTGCTGATGTGGTATATGCCGACGCAGGCCGTGAACCAGACGCTCAGCCAGGCCTGGGATCAGGTCAATGGGCCCTGGCAGGATCTCCAGGAGCGCTGGAGCAAAGCCTTTGCCAACGTGCCGGGCAGCGGCAATTTCGGCTATTCCAGCTTCAACGATTCCTTCCGCCTGGGCGGTAACTTGAACCTGGGCGACTCCGTGGCCTTGCGCGTCCACAGCGACCAGCGGCTCTACTGGCGCGCCAAAACCTTCGATTACTTCGACGGCAGCACCTGGAAGACGACGGCCCAGCAGAGCTTCCATGGGCATAACGTCTCGGCCCGTCTGTCGCTCGACGCCGGCCAGCCCCTCCATTCCGCGGATACACTGCGCCAGCCGGTGACGGCGACCGTCGAGATCGTCCATGCCAAAGATAACTTGATCTTTGCGCCGTTGCGCCCCGCCGTCATCAGCCTCCCTTCGCGGCTGGTCGTGTCGTGGAAGGACTTGATCGCCACCTATAACGTGCCCGGCTACGATCCCAGCGCGGCGCCGTTGGAGCTGCAACATCTGCTGAGCGTGTTCGCCCAGGCCCGGCGCGAAGCCTTGCTCGCCTATAACCGCAATCCTGACAATCCGAGCAGCGGCGGCACCCCGATCCCGGATGGCAATCCGGACGAAGTGGCGCGCATCGTCCTGGATCAAACGGGCCAGAGTCCGGCGATCAGCACCGAGATCGACCAGCTGCGCGACCGGGGCTTGGTCGTCAATTACTTCTTGCGGCCCGATTTTTCGTTTAGCGTGCTGGTCAACGGCCAGATCCCGATCTACGACGACCTCTCGGCGGTCTACGGGGCCGACCACCTGGCGCCGAACCAGCAATATACCATCCAGTCGCTGGTCACGACGGCCGATAAAGAGTCGTTACGCGCGGCGGGCGATACCTACCCGCAATGGGTGACCGATCGGTATCTGGAAGTGCAGCGCACGTTGCCGGACCGGGTGCGGCTCAAGGCCCAGGAGATCGTCGATCAGGCCGGGGCAACTACCGCGTATGATAAGGCCGTGGCCATCCAGAATTTCCTACGCACATATAAGTACAATACCCATATTACCCAACCCCCCGCCGACCGCGACTACGTCGATTACTTCCTGTTCGACGGCAAAGAAGGCTACTGCGAATATTACTCGTCGGCCATGGTGATTATGCTGCGGACGCTGGGGATTCCGGCCCGCGAGGCCACCGGCTACGCGCCCGGCGAGTATAATCCCGACACTCATGTCTGGACCATCCGCGAGTCGTCGTCCCATGCCTGGCCGGAAGTCTACTTCCCGAACGCGGGCTGGGTCGAATTCGAGCCCACGCCCTCGCAAAGCGTCATCGACCGCCCCGATTCTCAGCAAGCGGCGCAGGGCTCGCCGACGCCTTTCATCCAGCTAACGCCGCAAGCGGTGCCCACGCGCCACGGCCTGGACGATGCCGGCACCACGCCCACTCCCGGGGGCGGCGCCGGCACGGTCGATCTGCAGAATGGCGCGGGCGGCGCGGCCGCCCCGGTGCTGCTGGGGCTGCTCATCCTGCTGGCTGTCGGGCTGCTCGGCACGCGCGAGTGGCTGCGCCGGCAGGCCGTGGCCAGTGGCCGCCTGGTGCTGGGGGGGGTCCACTACTATGAGCGCTTGCTGCGGCTGGCCTGGTGGGTGGGGGTCCGCCCGCGCGCGTCCGACACGCCGTTTGAGTATGCCGAACAGCTGAGTGCCGAGCTGCCGGAATCTCGCGCCTACGTGATGCCCATTGCCCAGGCCTACGTACACGAGCGCTTCGGCCAGCATCGCCCCGATCGGGCCGAACAAGCCGCGCTCACGCGGGCCTGGACCCAGCTCCGCAGCCGCTTGTTACGGCGCCTGGCCGCGGCCCGGCGCTGGCTGGCCCGTGGCTAACGCCCCGGCCGCCGGTCAGAGGCAGATCCCGGCCGCGCCCCTGCGGCGCCGGGCGGGCCTGCCGCGCTGGGCCCGCCTGCTCCTGGTGCTCCTGGGGCTGGGCCTGGTGGGGGTCTTCGGCTTCGCCGGCAACCTCGGCTTCAGCGCCTGGAAGGCCATGAACAGCGCCTATCGCGGCCCCTTGCCCACGCTCGCCCCGCAGACTGAGGTCCCGGCCCTCCCGGCGGCCGGGGGCGGTCCAACCCCGCGGCCGGGGGAGCCGACCTGGACGCCCGGGGCCACAGCCACGGCGGACGCCGCGGAGGAGCTGCCGGCCGGGCGGACCAATATCCTCGTGCTGGGCACCGATAAGCGCGCCGAGCTGGGGACTGATGCGGCGCGCAGCGATACGCTGATTATCATTAGCGTCGATCCGCAGTGGAAGACGGCGGGGATTCTCAGCATCCCGCGCGATCTCCAGGTGCCCTTGCCGCCCTACGGCCTGCAAAAGATCAACGCCGCCTATTTCTTCGGCGAGTACAATAAGCTGCCCGGGGGCGGGGCCACACTGGCCGTGCCCACGGTCAGCAAGTTCTTCCAGGTCCCGATCCAGTACTATGTGGCGATTAACTTCGAGGGCTTCCAAAAGGTGATCGATACGATCGGCGGGATCGACGTTTACGTGCCGGACACGATTGACGACCCCGAGTACCCCGGGCCGTACAACAGTTATATCCATGTGCATTTTGACGCCGGCTGCCAGCACCTGGACGGGGAGCACGCGCTGCAATATGCCCGCACCCGCCACGCCGACAGCGACTTCGGCCGGGCCCGGCGCCAGCAGCAGGTGATCCGCGCCGTGCGGGAGAAGGCCTTGACCTTGAATATGCTCCCGCGCTACACCGATCTCCTCGGCCAGCTCGGTGACTCGATCGAGACGAATATCCCGCCCGAGCAGCAATTGGCCTTTGCCCAGCTCGGGGGGGAGATCAAGGGCCCCGATATCTACACGGCCCAGATCGACAACACAATGGTCCGTGTGGTGGACGATACCGGGGCGCTCGCCCTGCGCTGGGACCGGGCCAAGCCGATGCTCGATTGGTTCTTCGGGCGGGGAGCATACAAGACGTTGCGCCCCGGCACGATCCTGACGCCCACCGCCGTCCCCACCTTTGCCGAAGAGTGGCTGCCGACCCAGGGGCCGGCGGTGCTGCAGCCCCCGCTGCCGACCGCCCCGCCGGCCGGGGTAACGCCCCCGGCCGGTCTGCCGTCGTCGCCGAGCGCCAGCGTGACGGCGCCGCCCCTGGGCAGTTGCCGGTGACAGCTGATCGCGGGCGCCAATATTAACGGATTCCAGAGCCGCTAATTCCCCGGCCTTTAGGCCTGGGGATACAGCGGCCTTCGTCAGCAGATTGTTGGAAGTCCTTTCATTATAGGCCCGAATCAAGATCCACTTACGTCTCTATTGCAATAGATGGCACTTTGGGATATAATGTTGGTATGAAGGAACTCACGTCCAACAACAACCGGAAAACCTTCCAGTTTCGGCTGTATCCGACGGCGGAGCAGGAGATCGCGCTGGACGCCGTGCTCTGGCGCTGCCGCGACTTGTACAATGGGGCGCTCCACGAACGGCGCGAGGCCTACCGCCTGGGGCATAAGTCGCTCTCCTACTACGATCAGCAGAATGAACTTCCGGCCGTCAAGACCGCGGTGCCGGAGTACAAAGCAATCCACAGCCAGGTCCTCCAGGACGTGCTGCGGCGGGTGGACCGCGCCTTCCAGGGCTTCTTCCACCGCGTCCAGGCTGGTCGCCCGCCGGGCTACCCCCGCTTCCAGGGGCGGAACCGCTACCATTCGCTGACCTACCCGCAGTATGGCAACGGCGCGCACCTCGACTATACCGACGGCCGGTGGGGCACCCTCACCCTCGCCAAGCTGGGCACCTTCCGGGTGCGGGTCCACCGGCCCATCGCGGGCGTGATCAAGACGGTGACCATCCGCCGCGCGGCCGACCAGTGGTACGTGACGTTTTCCTGCGCGCTGGATGTGGAACCCGCGCCCACCCAGCCGCCAGACGCGGCCGTGGGGATCGATCTCGGCCTGCTCCATTTCGCTGTGCTCTCCACCGGTGAGCAGATCGACAACCCGCGCTATTTCCGGCGCGCGCAGAAACGCCTCGCCGCCGCGCAGCAAAAGCTGTCCCGGGGCCAGAAGCGGCGCCGGGGCCAACCGTCCAGCAAGCGGCGGGAACAAGCCCGCCTCCAGGTGGCGCGGGCGCACCGCAAAGTCCGCCACCAGCGGGCCGACTTCCACCACAAGCTGGCGCGGCGCTTCGTGGCCGAATACGGGGTGATAGTTTTCGAGGCCCTGGAGATTGCCAACCTCACCCGGCGTCCGAAAGGGAAGGTAGACGCCGACAAAAGTGCGGAAGCCGGCGCGACCGTCTACGCGCCGAACGGGGCGGCGGCCAAAGCGGGGCTCAACAAAGCGATTCTCGACGCGGGCTGGCGGGCATTCCAGCAGATGTGTGTGAGCAAGGCAGCATGGGCCGGCCGCACCGTCGTGTTTGTGAATCCCGCGTTTACCAGCCAAACGTGCAGCGAGTGTGGGGCGATCCAGAAGATGCCCCTGGTCGAGCGGGTGTATAGCTGCCCGGTGTGTCAGCTAGAGCGGGATCGGGATCACAACGCGGCGCTGAACATCCTGCGGGCCGGGAAGCGTGCCTGCACCGAGACTCCGGCCCGTCCGGTATGAAGTGCGCAGCCCCCGCCTTGAGGCGTGGGGTACTTCACGGCGCGATCGCGTTGACACTGGCATGCCCCGAATGGTATAGTCAGTCGATTGGGCAGGCGCAGATCGCACCGGGCGCCCTATTACGCAGGGTTCCTGCCTCATCGGCACCCGGGCCCATTATCCGGGCCCATTGGAGAAAGCGCGCCGCTGTTATGCCGATGTCTGCAAAACCGAATGTGGTGCGTACAGCAGCCGTGCCGGCGCCCGCCGCGCGTAGTGCGCGGCCTCCCCGCCCCGCGCCCCCGGCGGGTGCGCCCCCCGCCGTCCCCAGCACGCCGCGCCGCGATATCTTCGAGCTGACCTGGCGCCTGTTCTGCTCGGTGCGCTTTGCCGTGGTGCTGATCTTGTTATTGGCCGCCGCCACCACGCTGGGCACGCTCATCCCCCAGGTCAGCCCAGGGCTGCGCGATTTCCCGCAGGACTACGCCGATTTCTTGAGCCGCGCCGACGCCCGTTTCGGCGCGCTGGCCGGCTGGATGGATGGGGCGGGCCTATTCGATCTCTATAACAGCTTCTGGTTCCGCCTGCTGATTATCCTCATCTGCTACAGTATCGTGATCTGTACTCTGAATCGCTGGGGCCCTACGCTGCGGCTGATCAACCCCCAAACCGTGCGCAGCAGCGAGAGCTTCTTGCTCAACCTGAGTGAGCGGGCGCACTTCAGTGGAGTGCCCCTGCCCCCGGCGGCCGCCGCCGCGGCGCTGACGACGGTGCTGAAGCGGAGCCGCTTCCGGGTGTTGGCCGACCAGGAGGCGGGCGCCTATTATCTGTACGCCGATCGCGATCGCTGGTCGAAGATGGTCACTTTCGTCAGCCACGCGGCGCTTGTCTTGCTGATCATTACGGCGGCCGGCCTGACCCAGGTCGGCTGGCGGGAGCAATCGGTCTTCTTCGCGCCCAACCAGCCCGTGGCGATGGGCCATGGAACCGATTTCACCGTCCGCCAGAATAATTTCCGCATCCAGTACTTTCCCGGCTCCCAGGATGTCCAGGAATACTGGTGCGACCTGACGATCAGCAAAGGCGGCCAGGATGTCCTGCACAAGACGATCCGCGTAAACGATCCGTTGCGCTATGACAATATCAATTTTTTCCTGGTCCAGTACCAGCAGGTCGCCACGGTGACGGCGCTCGACGCGGGGGGGCACCCGCTATCGATGACCAAGATGGGTCAGAATGGCCCGATCACCACGACGACGGAGGCCGCGCTCAAGCCGGCGCTGCTCTCTTTTCAGATGCAGGATAACGACAACCTGCCGATGGATATGGTGCAGGTCAAGCGGCCGGGCCAGGAGACGATCACCTTGCAGGTGAGCAATTACACCAGCACCCCGCGCAGCGACTCGGAGAACCCGGCGCTCTTCGTGCGCGCCTTTATCGGCAAGAATTTCGATCAACCGCTCTACAACGATTTTATCCCCCGCCAGGGGCCGCTGGCCATCCCGCAACTGCCGGGGCTGCACTTCACGTTTACCCGCGACACCGCGACGATCATGGAAGTGGCCGAAGATTACGGCCTGGGGCCGGTGGCCTTCTGGTTCGTGATCATGACGACGGGCTTTGCCCTCTCTCTCTACATCACGTTCGTCCGCTGCTGGGCGCGCATCACGCCCCAACCCGCCGACCCGACCCGCTGCGACATTTTGATCGGCGGCCTGGCGGAGAAAAATAAGCTCACGTTTGAAAGCGAGTTTGAGCGCCTGGCCCTGCGGGGGCGCGATGCCCTGGCCCGGGCGGCGCACGGGACCCCCCGGGCCCTGGCCCCCCTCGAGTCACCTCCCGCACAATCGATCCCCCGTGGAATGGAGCCTTAACGCTATGCAAGACCCGACTTTCGGTTTCAACGAATGGACCCTGACGACGGCCTCCTGGGTGTTTTACTTCCTCGGCCTGCTTTCCTATGTGGGGTTCCTGGTCGCCCAGGCCACGCAGATCTCGCGCCAGCGGATCATGGTGCGCGAGGCGGTGGAGTTCGGCGGCATCCAGCCGGCCTTTGCTGGGGCGGGCGGCGCGTCCATGACGATTGCGGCCGGCGGCCGATCCCGCGGGCGGGCGGCGGAGACCGGCGCGGCGACGATGGATCTGCCGCTGGGGCGCGCCGGGCAGATCTTCGGGCGCGCCGGCCTGGGGCTGACGGTGGCCGGCTGGGCCAGCCTGGCCGGCGCCCTGGTGCTGCGGGCCGGCACCAGCGGCCACATCCCCTACATGAGCCTCTACGAGATCTGCCTGATGCTGACTTTCGGTATCTCGCTGGCCTACCTGCTGATCGGCGAGCTCTGGCTGAAGACCCGCAGCGTCGGCGCGTTCGCCCTGCTCTTTGTCTTCCTGATCCAATCCTATGCTTTGCTGCTGATTCCGCCCGACCTGAAGACGGTCAAGCCGCTCGTGCCGGCCCTCCAATCCAGCTGGCTGCCGATCCATGTCTCGATGGCGATCATCGCCTATAGCTGCTTTGCCGTGGCCGCGGGGGCGGCGATTATGTACCTGCTGAAATACCACCAGGTGGGCCGCTGGACCGGCGCGCTGCCCTCGCTGGCGGCCACCGACGAGTTTATGTTCCGCGCCGTGACGGTCGGCTTCCCCTTCCAGACGCTGCTGCTGATCACCGGGGCCTACTGGGCGCAGACCGCCTGGTCGAAGGCCTGGAGCTGGGACCCGAAAGAAGTCTGGGCCTTGATCACCTGGCTGACCTACGCGGCGTTTCTCCACGTGCGCGTGCAGCGCGGCTGGCGCGGCACGACGGTGGCCTGGATGGCCCTGGCCGGCTTCGCGGTCGTGATGACGACTTTCATTGGCGTGAACTACCTGGTCAGCTGGTTCCAGCTGGACAGCATGCACACGTATGCGGGCGAGATGCCCGGCTTCCTCGGCTTCGGTATCTTCGGGGTGATCCTGGTGCTGCTGCTGGGCAGCATCATTTATGGCGAGGCCCGCCGCCGCCGCGCCCTGGCCGCCGGGATCGCCCGCCGCGCCGCCCGCCAGGCGGAGGGCGCCGGGGCCGAGTCCCAGGCCCCGGCCGGCAACTAAGGCCGCCGAGCGGCCAGGAGCACGGCGATCATGGTCATCGAGTCGCGGATCTCGCCGGCCAATACCTGGCGCAGCACCTCGGCAAACGGCACGATCGCCACTTCGAGGAATTCGGTCTCGTCGGGCACGGCGGCCACCGCCTCCAGGTCGTGCGCGATATAGAGATGCGCCGTCTCGTCGCAGACCGATTTCGATGTGTAGTGGGTGTTGATCGGGGTCAGGGTGCCGGCCCGGTAGCCGACTTCTTCCATCAATTCACGCTGGGCCGCGGCGGCGAGCGGCTCGCCCGGCCGTACACCCCCGGTCGGCATTTCCCAGCGGCCGGCCTCGCGCTGTACATAGCGATACTGGCGCACCATGACCACCGCGTCGGCGCGCACGAACGGCAGCACGCCCACGCACTGCCCGAGCTCACAGACCCCGTAGATCGTCGTGTGGCCGTTGGGCAGGGCCGCGATATCTTCCCGCACGCGGATCCAGGGGTTGCGATAGACCTCGCGGGTGCTCAACGTTTCCCAGGCTGCAAGTGGCATTAACGTCCCTCTCGGCTTCTCGCGCTGGCCATGGATGTCGCCGACGATATAAGTTGACATAAGTATAGAAGCGGGGTCCTGGATGGGGAGGGGCGGGTCCCCGACCCGCCCCTGCTAGGGCTGCCTGCGTGGCCGAGCTGGCGTTTAGAGCAGCGTCTGCTGGGTCGTCGGGTCAAACGCATGCATCTTCTTCATGTCGAAGGTGACCTGCATCTGCTGCCCGGGCGCCGTCTGGGTCAGGGGGTCGACCCGGGCGACGAACTGCTGGTTGCCGCTGGTCAACAGGTAGAGGTAGATCTCGCTGCCCATCGGCTCGACCACGTCGACCGTGACCGGCACGACCGACGACTCGTCGACGTTCTGTTCCATGCGCACGTCGGCGACATCTTCGGGGCGCAGCCCAAAGGTGATCTCCTTGCCGGCGCTGCTCGCCAGGGCCTGGCGATACTGGGCCGGTACCTTGACGCGGAACCCTTCGCCGGCGATATAAAGCTCCTGGTTGTCCTGCTCGAGCTTGGCGGTGAAGAAGTTCATGGCCGGCGAGCCGATAAAGCCCGCGACGAACATATTGGTTGGGTGATCGTACAGGTTCTGCGGCGTGTCGAGCTGCTGCAAGATGCCGTCGCGCATCACGGCGATGCGGTCGCCCATGGTCATCGCCTCCACCTGGTCGTGGGTCACGTAGATCATGGTCGTCTGCAGGTCGCGGTGCAGGCGGGAGATGGTGGCGCGGGTCTGGACGCGGAGCTTGGCGTCGAGGTTGGAGAGCGGCTCGTCCATCAAGAAGACCTGCGGGTTGCGGACGATGGCGCGGCCGAGGGCGACGCGCTGGCGCTGGCCGCCGGAGAGCTGGCGGGGCTTGCGGGTGAGGAACTGGCGCAGGCCGATGCTGTCGGCCACTTCTTCCACGCGCTGTTTGATCGCCGCCTCGCGGCTCATGCCGGGTGGCGTGCCGGCCGGGACGGCCTTGCGCATGCGCAAGCCGAAGGCCATGTTGTCGAAGACACTCATGTGCGGGTAGAGCGCATAGGACTGGAACACCATGGCGATGTCGCGGTCCTTGGGCGGCACGTTGTTGACCACGCGCTCGCCGATGCGCAACACCCCGGAGGAGATCTCCTCCAGGCCCGCGATCATGCGCAACGCCGTCGACTTGCCGCACCCCGAGGGGCCGACCAGCACGAGGAACTCCTTGTCGCGGATGTCGAGGTTCAGATCGTTAACCGAATAGACGTCGTTTCCTGCGTATTTCTTGCTCACGTGCTCAAATGTTACGCCTGCCATAGCGGTCATGACCTCCTGGTCGCGCACACCCTTTCATGGTGTGCAGACTAAGCGCGGCCCGGGTAGATATGGGCTGCACCACGACGCCGGCTCCGGTCGGCGGGGAGCGGCCCCCACCCAGCCGGCGTCGCCACCCGGCTCAGAACAGCAACTGACCAGCTTGCACCCGCGCGCTTCCGGGCGAACCTGGTATGCCCATCATATCCGGCCCCTGCCCGGCTGTCAAGGGGCCAACAAAAACCCTCTCCCGCGTACAGGAGAGGGCCAGGGAGCAGAGATCGCCGGGGCGTTAGCTTGCGGCGCCGGGCGGGTGCATCTCCTTATACAGGGCCACGCGGTTGCCGGTCGGGTCGGTGAACACGCCGAACCAGCCCGTCTGCGGGATCTCCGTCTTGCCGACCACCTTCTTGCCGCCCAGCGACTCGACCTTGGCCAGGTCCGCGTCGATGTCGTCGCTGGCGATATAGATCAGCACATCGCCGGGCTTGGTGGCCGCCGGATCGCTGGCGTCGCCCAGGCCGATAAAGCCGCCGCCGGGCCCACCGGTGGCCTGGAACATCCAGTAATCAACGCTCGCCTCGTGGCGGAGCTCCCAGCCGAAGGCGTCCGCGTAGAATTTGGCGCCCGCCGCCAGGTCCTTTGCCGGAATTTCGATATGCACGATCGGTTGACCAGCCATAAACGCTACTCCTTTTGGGTGAGGGGGGTGAGTTATTGCGGGGCGCAAGGGCAGAACGTCACCCTATTATAGAACAAATGTTCCTGAGAGTCAAGAGGCGGGCGGCTGGGGCAGGAGCTTCGCCGCCGCCTGTACCGACTGCCAGTATTTGCCGAGTCTGGATTTGACACGCCCGCCTGGCGGATGGTACGCTGGGGCGGGGAGCGGAATCCCGCTCCGCAGCGTATCCGTCAGGCACAGGAGGGCCGAACCATGGAATTAAGCGGCAAGCGGATTGCCATCCTCACCGAGGACCATTTTGACGAGCAAGAATTCATCTACGCCAATTTGCGCATGCGCGAAGCCGGGGCCACCGTCACGATCGTGGCCCCCCGAGGCGGGCACGAATACAAGAGCAAAGCCGGCTGGCCTAATAAGTCGGACCAGGCCGCCAGTGATGTGCGGGCCGCCGACTTCGACGCGGTGATCGTGCCGGGTGGTTATGCGCCGGACCGCATGCGCCGGGACCCGGCGATGGTCCGCCTGGTGCGCGAGGCGGTGGAGAACGGCAAGATCGTGGCGGCTATCTGCCACGCCGGCTGGATCCTGGTGACCGCCGGGGTGCTGGCGGGCCGCACGGTGACCGGCTTCTTCAGCCTGGAGCCCGAGCTGCGCGGGGCGGGCGCCGAGTATGTCGACCGGGAGGTGGTCC
>DATGEF010000010.1:0-6335 GCA_035310405.1 Chloroflexia bacterium
CACGATATCCTGCGGCTGGTCGGACTGCTGCTCAAAATGCCGCTCCGGATCGTGTCGCGCCTGGAGGGCAGCTACTACCGCGTCCTCGACGTGGACGGCGAGCCGCGGTATGGCCTGGAGGGAGGGCAAATCATCCTGCCGGCCGACCCCCTGGCCCATCTGCTCCAGGTGGCCGAACATATCGAGGCCCCCGGCCACCCCCCGCCCCCGCCCGCCCTGGTCCAGCTCGGCTTGCGCAGCTATATCGGCGTCCCCATCCCCCTGAGCGACGGCCAGCGGGCGGGCTGCCTGAGCGCAGCCGACACCGGCGAGCAGTATTTCAGCCCGCCCACCCGCGAGTCGCTGGCCCTCCTGGCCCGCATGCTGGGGCATGAGATCGAGCGCGCCGAGCGCGAGCGGGAGCTGCGGATCCTCACCGAGATCAGCCATGCCTTTGTCCGCCAGACCGACATCCATGGTACTTTCCAGGAAGTGGTCGAGCAGGCGGTGAGCCTGTTCGACGCCGACTATTGCTTGCTCCACCGCATCGATCTGGCCGCCGCGCTCCTCACCCTGGTGGCCGCCAAGGGCGTGCCCCTGCCGATCGGCATCCCCCGCCGCATTGCCCCGCAGGAGGAGACGTCGGCGACCCTACAGACCGCCCGCTCCCAAACGGTCATCTGGATTCCCGATGCCCGCTACGATCCGCGATCCGATCGGCGACTGGTGCAGCGCTTTCGCCTCGCCAGCATCCTCTATATCCCCCTGGTGGTCGACGGCGAGACGCAAGGGGTGCTGACCGTCGCCCATCGAGATCAGCCCTCCCTGTTCAATCCCTCGTTGTTGCATATGGCCGAGATCCTGGGCAATGAGGCGGCGCTGGCCCTACGGCGCCACCAGCTCTGGGAGGCGACCAAGCAGCGCCAGGCGGAGTTGGCCGTCCTGAACGAGCTCAGTAAGGTCTGCACCTCGCAGCTGGCGATCGAGCCGCTGCTGCGTGAGCTGGCCAACGAAATGCGCAACGTCGTCAAAGACGCCACCAACTGCTATATCCTGCTGGTCAACCGGGCGGGCCAGATCGAGCCGGCCGCCGCCAGCGGCCCGCTGCACAACCAGTATCGGAAATTACGGGTCCGGCCGGACGAGCCCTCCCTGGCCCGCCTGGTCATCCAGAGCAAGGCCCCGCTCGTCATCGACGACATGGTCAACTCCGTCTACGTCAATCCGAGCTTGCAGCGCAGCTTTCCCCTCGCCGCGGTGATCGGCGTGCCGCTGGCCGCGCGGGGCCGCATCCTGGGTGCCGCGCTGCTGGGCAATGCCGAGCACGCCTGTGCCTGGACTGCGGAGGATGTCAGCCGCCTGCAGACGGCCGCCAACCAGGTGGCGCTCTCCATCGACAATGTGTTATTGTATGAAGAGGTGGCCAATATGGCGACCCATGATGACCTGACCGGTATCTATAATCGCCGCTACCTGGAGCAGAAGCTGCAAGAGGAAATCATCCGCAGCCGGCGCTACGACCGCCCGTTGAGCTGCGTGATGATCGATATCGACCACTTCAAGCGCGTCAACGACACCCACGGGCACCGCGTCGGCGACCAGGTGTTGCGGGAATTCGCCCGGCGGCTCAACGGGCTGGGGCGGCGCAATGATGTACTGGCCCGCTATGGGGGAGAAGAATTCACGCTCCTGTTGCCCGAGACCGGGCTGGGGGAGGCCCAGCGGATGGCCGAGCGCGTCCGCGCCGTCATCGCCGACCGGCCGTTTCCGGTGGCCGACGAGCCCCCGGGCCCGATCGTCCTGCGCCTCACCGCCAGCCTGGGTGTGGCCGGCCGGAGCGCGCTGATGGTCGACGGCCAGCAGTTGCTGGCGGCGGCCGACACGGCCCTTTACCGGGCGAAAGCCACCGGCCGCAACCGGGTCGTCTGCGCCGACCCGGTGGACCCGGGGACGCCGAGCGCCCCGCCCGCCACGGAGATCCCGGCGGCACTGTGAGGGAGTTTCCGATGCCTGATGTCTTATTTGGCCAATCCTATTACCTGCGCTTCGACCCGAAAGAGTGGGCGGCGATGATGCCCTACCCGCCCCTGGGCACCCTCTATGCCGCGGCCTATATCCGGGCGCGCGGCTACACGGTGGCGCTCTTCGACAGCATGCTGGCGGCGCATGAAGACGAGTGGGCCGCGGCCCTCGACGCCCAGCAGCCCCGCTTCGCGGTGATCTACGAGGATAGCTTCAATTACCTGAGCAAGATGTGCCTGACCCGGATGCGCGAGGCGGCGTTCCGCATGATCCCGGCGGCCAAAGCGCGCGGCTGCACGGTGATCATCTCCGGCTCCGACGCGACCGACCACCAGGAGAAATACTTCGCGGCCGGCGCCGACGCGATCGTGCTCGGCGAGGGCGAGAAGACGCTCGCCGAGCTGCTGGACTGCCTGACCGGCCGCCAGGCGGGCGACCCCGCCGCGGTGCTCGGCGTGTCGACGCCGGCGGCCCCCACCCACACCAAGCGCGAGTTCATCCGCACCCTCGACGAGCTGCCGTTCCCGGCCTGGGACCTGGTCGACCTGGCCCGCTATAAAGCGATCTGGTACGCCCAGCACGGCTATTACTCGATGAACATGGTGACGACCCGGGGCTGTCCGTATCATTGCAACTGGTGCGCCAAGCCGATCTACGGCCAGCGCTACAATGTGCGCAGCCCGCACAGCGTGGCCGCCGAGGTGAAATGGCTGAAGGACACTTTCGCCCCGGACCATATCTGGTTCGCCGACGATATCTTCGGGCTGAAGCCGAACTGGGTGCCGCAATTCGCCGACGAGATCGAGCGCCTGGATGCGCGGGTGCCTTTCAAGTGCCTGCTGCGGGTCGACCTGATCAAAGACGGCGTCCCGGAGGCCCTGCGGCGGGCGGGGTGCGCGATCGTCTGGGTCGGCGCCGAGAGTGGCTCCCAGCCGGTCCTCGACGCGATGGACAAGGGCACCCAGGTGGAACAGATCTATGCCGCGGCCGCCAATCTGCACCGCGCCGGCATCCGCATCGGCTTTTTCTTACAGTTCGGCTACCCCGGAGAGCGGCGGGCGGATATCGAAAAGACGCTACAGATGGTACGGGATTGCCGGCCCGACGATATCGGCATCTCGGTCTCCTACCCCTTGCCGGGTACCAAGTTCTACGACCGGGTGCAGGCCCAGCTCGGCGCCAAGCGCAACTGGGCGACCAGCCAGGACCTGGACCTGATGTTCCAAGGCGCCTACAGTCCCGAGTTCTACCGTACTCTCTACACGGTGGTCCACCATGAATTCCGCATGCACAAGGCCCGCACCCGCCTGACCGAGATCGGCCCGCGCTTCTGGCGCGCCCGCCCGGCCCACATCCGCGCGCTCGCCGCGATCCCTCGCCACTGGCTCGGCCTCCAGCGCCAACGCGCGGCCCTCAATCGCCTAGAGCGCGAGTCGGAAGTCGTCAGTCGTCAGTCGTCAGTCGTCAGTCGGTAGTCGTCAGTCGGTAGTCGGTAGTCGTCAGTCGTCAGTCGTCAGTCGTCAGTCGTTAGTCGCCAGTTGCCAGTTGCCAGTCGGCGGTCGGCGGTCGTAACTCAAAACTCAAAACTCATAACTCATAACTCATACCCGGTCCCTCGTCCCGGGTATGACGCCCAGTAGGGGGAGGTCGAGGGCCTGGCGGAGGTCGGCGGGGCCGCGCACGCGGGAGTCGAGGCGGTCGAGGGCCAGCAGGGTGGCCAGGCCGAGCACGAGGGCGACGGCGGAGACGAGCCCCACCGTCAGCAGGCTGGCCGCGGCGAGGGGCTCCTCCGGGGGGACGGCCGGCGCGGCGACGCGCAGGAGCGGCCGCTGGGCATTGATCCCGGTCATCGTGGCGTAGTAGGCATAGACGATGTGCAAGGTCCTGATGGTTTGGGCCAGGCGATCGAGGGCCGCGGCCGCGCCGGGGGTCGGGACCGCGGCGCCCGGGGGGGCAGCCAGGCGGGCTGTGAGGGGCACGATCTGGGCGTCGAGCGCCGCCATTTGCGCCTGGAGCCCCTGCAGCGCGGCGGCGACTCCGGTCTGGCGCTGGGCTTCGGCCTGGGCGACCAGGGCTGCGGCCAGGGCGTTCGCCAGGCGCGCACTGCGGGCCGGGTCGCCGGTTGCGACGCTCACCTCCAACAAATTGGTGTTCGGGACGGCCAGCGCGGTCACGCTGTCGACGATATCCGCGGGGCGGCCGGGCAGCCCGGCCCCGGCCAGCCCGGCGGCGAGCACCGCGGGGCTGCGGACCAGCTGGGCATAGGTGGGGGCCTGGGCCATGCCGCTCTCCAGGGCGTCGCCGGCCCAGCTGCCGGCCAGCGCGGGGGCATCGGCGATCTCGACCACGGCGGTGGCCTGATAGAGCACCGGGATGCGCAGGCCCGCCCCATAGGCGCCGGCCCAGGCGGCGACCAGCCCCACCAGCAAGGCCGCGCCCCAGCTCCGGCGTGTCCGTGTCAGCATGCCCGCCCCCTGCTCAAGCCTCGCCGATCGCCTGGATGTAGCGTTCCGCCGAGCGCCGGACGGCAGATTTGCCGTCGGACAGGACGACGCGCTCCGGCCAACTGCTGTAGACGCGGTCAAAACTGAACGGTTCTACCGCCTCCACGATGTGCCGTACTTTGGATGCCGGCAGGGGTATCTGGTTGGGGTAGCTCCGCATAAAGCTCACGTACCGGCGGTCGGAGACGACATAGATGGTGTCGCCCGTCAAGAGCGCCCCCTGGCGGCCCGCGCCCGCGGCCCAATGCAGAACACTTGAGCCCTCGAAATGCCCGCCGCACCGTATAAGGGTCACGTCTTCGCCGAGCGCGAAGGTGTCCCCCTCCCAGTGAACAACTGCCGGGTCGGGCCGCATAAGCCAGTGGCGGTCCGCCGCATGGAGATAGATCGGCACGCCGCCGAAGGCGTGGCTCCATTCCACCACGGCGGCGTACATGTGCGGGTGGGAGACGGCGATCGCCGAGATGCCGCCGAGCCGCTCGACCGCCCCCATGGTCTCCCCATCGATCAGGCTAGTGGCCTCCCAGAGCACATTGCCAGCGGCTGTCTGGATAAGCCGGGCACATTGGCCGATAGCAAAGGCGGGGTCGGTTTGGATATAGGTCAGGTGCGGCCCTTCACTCGCGACGATGTTACGGTGATCCGCCCGCAACGCGTCGAGCGTGGTCCACTGCTGCCCACCCCAGCCGATGTATTGCCGCTCATCCTCGCAGATGCGGCAGTGGTCGGGGGGGCTGTCCGTTTCGGCGTACTGAACGCCACACGTTTTGCAGATGTAGGTAGGCATCTAGGGTTTTCCTTTATAGGACTGAGGGCAGCGGGCGCCATCAATCATCCACGAAGGACACGAAGAAACACGAAGGCATACGCTGGTCCTGCACGAAGCCAATGGCAGCGCGTGGATGCTTATTTTCGCCGGATTCCCTGACGTGGTCGGGCGGTGGGCGGGGGCCAGAGGCGGGCACTGAAGTGTCGACTACGAACGGATCCCGGCTTTGGTCCGTGCCGGTTCGTAGTAGGCGCTTTAGCGCCCCCACGCCGACCCTGGACCTACTTTCCCCACGGCGTAAGTCCTTTACTCCCGTATTATAGCATGTTAGCCTGGGGAGCGGTAAGGGGACTGGCAGGGGTGGTCGGCAGCAGGCCATTGACGGGCCAGGCAGAGTCGGCGATAATAGGCGCAAGATCTGGCCGGCAAATGGCGGCAGCCCCGGCAGGCAGCACCGCGCGTGGCACCTTAACACGGAAATAGGGCTGATACCAGGCAGATTGAAATGAGGCTAATCCCCGGCGGGGGGCTAAAACGTGGGTTTGAGCGGGTGCTTGCGGCTGCCGATCCGGTTGAAATGAGGCTAATCCCCTGCGGGGGGCTGAAACCTCAGCAACGGCAGGCCAAACAGATGCACCAGCCGGTAGTTGAAATGAGGCTAATCCCCTGCGGGGGGCTGAAACACCTCGGTCAGGTACTCCTCGTCCGGGTGATTCCCCTTGTTGAAATGAGGCTAATCCCCTGCGGGGGGCTGAAACGGACACTGAAGGCCCCGACCAGGATCTTGACCAGTTGCGTTGAAATGCAGCTAATCCCCTGCGGGGGCGGAAACCGATCGACCGCGGCCGCCAGCTGCTTGCGGGTCAGTTGAAAAGAGGCTAATCCCCCGCGGGGGGCGGAAACCCTCAGTCTTGGGGGTTCAGGAGCGGACCGATCGGGCCTGGCATGAGGCGCAGAACACGAGTCCACCGGCCTGGGGGGTGACAGGGGTGGATGAGCCGTACTGCGGACTGTGGGAGAGGGCTCTGCCCTCGACGCTGTTGCCGCGCGGGTGGGCCGCG
>DATGEF010000011.1:0-11194 GCA_035310405.1 Chloroflexia bacterium
TCCCATAGATTGCTTTGAGTTGCGCAATCCGCTGGAGGGCCGCCTGGTCAAACGGGAGCTTGTTTTCAAAGGCGTGCAGCACGATGCCTTCCAATAGATCGCCGAGGCTCAGATCATGATAATCGGCCAGCGCGCGCAGCACTTTGACCAGCCGCTTTTCCATCCGGGCCCCAATCTGTACCCGCTCAATGGCGAGATCTTTATGCGGATCGGCATGCGGATTTTGCTGATCAGCCATCTCAACCCCCTCTAACCGGCCCACCGTTTCATCTTGGTAACATTGTAACAAAATAACAGAGAAATGTCAATACCTGGTGCGGCCCCTTCCCGCCCACTGCCTACTGCCTACCGCCTACTGCCTACTGATTCATCGCCCCGTACAGCATCTTGCTCAGCTGGGCGCGCGTGACGTTGTTGCCCGGCCGGAACGTGGTGCCGTAGCCCGAGACGATGCTGTGGTTATAGGCCGTCTCGATATAGCCGTAGAACGGGTCGGTGGGCGGCACATCGGCGAAGTGCGGGCCCCCGGTCGTATTGATCGCCCAGCCGAAGGCCGTCACGACCATCTTGCTGATCTGCGCCCGGGTGACGGTGTTGTTCGGCCGGAAGGTTCCGTCCGCGTAGCCCGAGATCACCCCGTGCGCCCGGGCTGTCTCCACATAGCCATAGAAGGGGTTGCTGGCCGGCACGTCGGCGAAGGAAGGCGTCGCCGGCGTCGTGACCGGCCAGCCGCGGGCCACCACGATCATCTTGGCCAGTTGGGCGCGGGTGGCCGTCGAATCGGGCCGGAACGTGTTGTCGCCGTAGCCCGAGACGATGCCCCGCGCGGCCAGGAACTCGATGTAGGTATAGGCCCAATAGGTCGGACAGACGTCGCTGAAGCGGGCGGTGCAGTTGACGTTGACGATGTAGATCGGGTGCGGGCCCAGGGTCAGCGGCACGGTGCCGTTGTTGGCGGTCAGGCGGGTGGTGCTGCCGTCGCGGTCGACCACGTCGACCTGTGCCGTTTCCACGGGGTAGTTGAGGGTCAGGCTGTCGTTGGGGCGCCAGAGCAGGTGGAAGGCGCTGCCGTTGTGCGTGAAGCGATAGTCGAAGCCGACCCAATCCGAGGTCGCGGGCTGGTTGGGGTTATTCCCCGGGATCATTTGCGGGCCGGGGCCGGTGTAAGTCGCGCCGTCCAGCAGGCGCTGGGCCGTCTGGTAGGCGGTGTATGCGGGCTTGGTGCTGTAGTCTTCGCGCACGATCGCCATGCCGCCGTAGAGGTCGTTCGGATTATTGAACTTGTCCTCGAATTGGAACCACGCGAATTGGACGACCCGCGGCGTCGCGGCGGCGATGCCGTACATGCGCACCAGCATGTTGGCCTGCTCGTCCTCCGTCCAGGGATAGGCGCAGCCCACGCAGGTGCTGCGTCCGTCTTCGGTGACCCAGATCTCGCCCGGCCGGCCCCCATGCGCGGTGATCCAGTCGTCGACCATGGTCAGGCGATACTGGAAGTTCTGGACCACGCTGTCCGGCCGCTCGCCTTCCGGGATACGGTCGGGCATATAGGTGTGGATCGAGAGCGCGTCGAAATTGAGCGCGCCCCCCGAGTCGGCCACCACCTGGTTCAGGAAGGCCATCCCTTCGTTCGTATAGTCATGCACATAGAGGCCGCCGATCAGCACGCGGGCGCTGGGGTCGACCGACTTCACGGCCACATAGGCGCCCTGGAGCAGGCGGGCATAATCGGCGGCATGGTCGCAGCTGTTCACACAGTTCCAGGTGCCGGTGGCGTTCGGCTCGTTCCAGATCTCCCAGGTGTGGATCTGCCCTTTCCAGCGGTTCACGGCGGCGCGGACAAAGTCGAAGTAGTCGTTCTGGTTGCCCGGCTCGTACCAATACCAGTCGGAGGCAGTCGGGTTCGTCGAGGACCACTTCGGCGTGGTCAGCAGCATACCGATCACGTTGAGGTGGTTGGCGGCATCGTAGCTCAGCCGCTGGTCATAGATCGACCAGGCAAACTGCCCCTTGGTCTGTGGCTCGATGTTGGCCCAGGAAAGCTCCTCGCGCGACCATTGGACTCCCCCCTGTGCGGCCAGCGTGCCGAGCAGGCGGGCCTCGCTGTCGCTCCGTTCATAGCCGGTCAGGTAGAGGTTCATGCCGAAGAGCGACACGGGCGGGAAGCCGGCGGGGCGCGCGGGCCGGGGCGCCGGCCCCGCCGGGACCGGGGTGGATGGCGTCGTGCTGCCGCCCGGATACGGCGTGAGCATCGGCGGCCGGCCGCCCGGGGCGGGCTGGGCGTCGGCGATGGCGCCGGCCAGCAGCGAGAGCGCCAGCAGGGCGAGCACCAGGAGCGACGATCGGGACGTAGGACGCATAACTCCCCCTTGCAGTGATCTAGCCGGCCTGCGCCGGTCGGTGCTATCGGCAGCCCCGTTTAATCGGGTACCCAAAGTATACCGAATGGGCCCCCGGGTCCGCAAAGTCGCCGGTTCTCCGTC
Organism: Chloroflexia bacterium; assembly: GCA_035310405.1. Lineage (GTDB taxonomy): Bacteria > Chloroflexota > Chloroflexia > QHBQ01 > JAICKM01 > JAICKM01. The sequence continues at coordinate 2,484 of DATGEF010000011.1, forward strand.
CGGCCGGTGGTCCTTCGTCACCCGCGCAGAGATGTGCTATACTAGCAGCGTTGTGCCCGTCTGCCCGTGGCCGGCTACTGCGGCGGCCAGGGCACCGGGGGCTTCGTTGGCGCCGGCCCGATCCCTGGGCCGGCATGATCTTGATCCGGTGCGCCGGCCGCGCGGTCCCCAGCCCGCCGGCGGCCGGAGATGGTTCCAGGAGGTACTGTATGGACCCGTTGCAACGCATCGCCTGTGAATGGTGCCAGAGCCAGAACCCGCCCAATGTCACGTCCTGCCAGACCTGTGGGGCGCCGCTCGACATCCGCAACCTGGTCAGCGATTCCGGCTGGCGGGAGGCTCCCCGCCTCAAAGATATGACCGAGATCCATTTCAACAACAGCACCTGCCAGGTCGAAGGCGAGATCGTCCCCGTCGCCGAGATGAACCTCGCCCAGGGCGATGCCGTCTTCTTCGAGCACCATGTGTTGCTCTGGAAGGACGACAGCGTGCCGATGACCGTCATGCCCCTGCAAGGGGGCGTCAAGCGCGCCCTGGCCGGCATGCCCTTCATCGTCTCCATCGCCCACGGTCCCGGCCGGGTCGCCTTCTCGCGCGATGCCACCGGCGAGCTGGTCGTCATGCCGCTGCACCCGGGCATGGAGCTCGATGTGCGCGAGCACTCCTTCCTGCTGGCCAGCCACCAGATCGCCTATTCGTATGTCCGCATCCAGGGGCTGCGCAACATCCTGCTCGGCGGCCAGGGCATGTTTATGGACCGCTTCGTGACCGCGGCCGCCCCGGGCCTGCTCTTGCTGCACGGCTACGGGAACGTCTTCGAGCGTTTCCTGCGGCCGGGCGAGAGTATCCTGATCGAGCCGGGGGCCTTCCTCTACAAGGATGCGGCGGTGCAGATGAATGTCGAGACCCAGAAATTGACCACAGGGCTGTTCGGCGGTACCGGGATGAACCTGGCGCGCATGATCGGCCCGGGCCGGGTCGGCATCCAATCGATGTACCACCACCACAATACGGACTGAGGAGGAACCCGTCATGGCCGGTTACGTGACACAACCGCCGGGCCCCCCCGCCGCGGGGGCGGGGCGCAGTTATACCTGCCCGTGGTGCGGCACCGTCAGCGACGGCAGCAGCCTGAGCTGCCCCGCCTGTGGCTCGCCCGTCGACGTGCGGGTGATGGTCAATAATTCGGGCTGGGCGGAGATGCCGGGGATCAAGGACATGGCCCGCATCCAGTTCGGCCAGTCCACGTGCCAGATCGAGGGCACCCTGGTGCCGATCGCCGATATGAACCTCGCGCCCAGCGATGCCGTCTATTTCACCCACCACGTCCTGCTCTGGAAAGATCCCCAGCCGGTGATCACGACGATGACGCTGAAAGGCGGCTGGAAGCGCCTCTTCGCCGGGCTGCCGTTGATCATGACCCAGGCCCAGGGGCCGGGGCACATCGCCTTCTCCAAGGACCACGCGGGCGAGATGATCGCCCTGCCGATCCAGCCGGGGCAAGCCGTCGACCTGCGCGAGCATGTCTTCATGGTCGCCACCGCGAATGTGACTTATGACTGGTTCCAGACCGGAATCTGGTTTCGCACCAAGAGCGGCGACGACACGGAGACCCACTACCCGATGGGCATGTTCATGGACCGCTTCTTCGCGCCGCAAACGCCGGGGCTGCTGCTGCTCCACGCCAAAGGCAATGTCTTTATCCGCACCCTGGCGCCCAACCAGACGGTGCTGATCAAGCCGACCGCCCTGTTGTTCAAAGACCCGACGGTGCAGATGCAGCTGCATGTCGAGCACCCGGGCGGCACCTGGCGCTCCTGGCGCTCCTGGGGCGAGCGCTACCTCTGGGTGCGCATGTACGGCCCGGGCCGGGTCGCCGTCGAGTCGGCCTTCGAAGCCTTCGAGGACCCGGGCTACAACTTCTACGACGCCGCCCCCCACACCCGCCAGCGTTGGTAGCAGCCCCGTACACCTGTACCTGGTGTGGCCTCACCAGCCCGGGCAGCGCGCGCAGCTGCCCGGCTTGTGGGGCGGCGGTCGACGTGCGGCTGATCGTCACGGCCTCGGGGTGGTACCAGCTGCCGGGCATCCCGGATATGGCCAAGCTCCAGTTTGGCCAATCGTTTTGCCAGATCGAAGGCGCCTATGTCCCCGTGGCCGATATGGGCCTGGCCGCCGGCGACGGCGTCTATTTCGCCCATCACGTGCTGCTCTGGAAAGACCTCGCGGTCGAGATCGGGACCCTGCCCTTGCGCGATGGGTGGAGCCGCCTGATCGGCGGGTTGCCGCTGGTCATGGCCCAGGCCCAGGGGCCGGGGCACATCGCCTTTTCGCGCGATGAGCCCGGCGAGCTGATCGCCCTGCCGATCCAGCCGGGGCAGGCCGTCGACGTGCGCGAACATGTTTTCATGGTCGCCACCAACCAGGTGGCCTATGACTGGTTCGGCGCCGGGATCTGGTTCACCGCCGGATCCGCGACGCACTACCCCCTAGGCCGGTATATGGACCGCTTTTGCGCCCCGGATCAGCCGGGACTGGTGTTGCTGCATGGCGCCGGCAACGTCTTTGTCCGCCGGCTGGCCGACCGCGAGACGATCCTGGTCAAGCCGACGGCCCTGCTCTTCAAGGACACGACCGTCGGCATGCAGCTGCATGTCGAGCACCCGGGTGGCACGTGGAAGGCCTGGCGGGCCGGGGGCGAGCGCTTTATCTGGCTACGCCTTCAGGGGCCCGGCCGGGTAGCCGTGCAGTCGGCCTTCCCGCCGCTGGAGGATTGCGGCGAGGAGCTGGTCGACAGCTCGCGCCTGACTCGCCGCCGCTGGTAGCCCCGGCTAGGGGTGCGTCGTGGGCGGCGCATCGGGGGCGATCGGCCCCGTGTCGAGCCGCGCCAGGCCACTGCCGTCCGGGTGGATCAGGTAGATCTGCAGGGGGCCGTCACGGTCCGTCATGAACGCGATCTGCCGGCCGTCTGGGGACCAGGCCGGCTGGGCATCGGTCGCGGGGTTGTTCGTCAGCCGGGTCACCCCGCTGCCGTCCGCATTCATCACATAGATCTCACTCTGCAGATCGCGGACGGAGCGGAAGGCGATCCGCCGGCCGTCGGGCGACCAGGCCGGGTCCGAGTCGCCCTGTTTCTCGTGGGTCAGGGCCACCAGGTGGCTGCCGTCGGGGCTCATCACGAAGATATCCCAGTGTTTCGCGTAGGCGCGGAAGGCAATATGCTGCCCATCTGGCGCCCAGGCGGGCTGGCCGTCTTCGTCGTGCAGATCCAGGAACGGCTGCTCGCCGCTGCCGTCCGCGTTCATGATCCCCAGGTCGTATTGGCCGCCATAATAGCCGCGGTAGGCGATGCGCTTACCATCGGGCGACCAGGCGGGCTCCCAGGTGGCGCGGTCGATCAGGCGGGTCGGGTTGCTGCCGTCCGCCTGCATGACGAAGATCTCCGACGTGCCGGTCCGGTCCGAGACAAAGGCCAGGCGCCGGCCATCCGGCGACCAGGCGGGCTCGCTGTCGTTGGCGCCGTCCTGGGTCAGGCGGGTCAGGTGGCTGCCGTCTGGATGCACGAGATAGATCTGCAGGCGGCCGGCCCGGCTGGAGGTGAAGGCGATCTGCTGGCCGTCCGGCGACCAGGCCGGCGCGAAGGCGTCATTGGGGAACTTCTCCGGGTGGCCGAAGAGCCCCACGACGACGGCGACGACCGCCGCCGCGGCGATCGCCGTCAGCAGGATGCGCCGTCGCGCCCGCGCGCTGGCCCGGCGCACGAGCCGCCCCAGGGCGCGTCCGGCCGTGGGCGCGCTGATGCTGTGCCCACAGCTATAGCTGCGGTAGTGCAGCCGGCCCGCGGGATCGACGTCCAGAAAGAAGGGCTGGATCCGGCCGTCGACGGGGCACGGCATCTGCACGAGCAATGGATCGACGAGGACCAGCGGCTGGGCGGCCAGGCTGCGCGTGGTATCCAGCACTTCTTCGAGCGCCGCTTGCAGCAGCGCATCGTCGCTGCGGCCGGCCGCCGGGGCCCCGCTCGTGGCCAGCCACTCAAACAATTCGCCCAGGCTGGCCGTTTTTTGCGGGCGGCCGCGGGCCTGGCTCAGAAGCGCGGCCGTCTGCGGCAGCTCCGGCGAGGGCGCATGATAGCGGCCGAGCAATTCGGGGAAGGCAAAATCGGCCGCCGCGCCGCCCCGGCGCCGCCACCACTCCACGCCGGCGGCCAGGCAGCGCACCCAGCCGACCAGCCCCGGACGGCGCAGACCGCCGAGCGTCCGGTTGAGGGGCGGGTCATCGGCGCGGCGGGCCACATACTGGGCGAGGATGGCGCTGGTCAGGTACTTGACGAGGGCCGCCCCCAGGTCCAGCAACGCCTGATGCCGCGCGGCCCCATCGGCGGCCGACAGCACCTGCTGGTACGCCCCCGCCAGCGGCGCGGGATCGCGGGCCAGCCGCGCCGCGGGCGTGATCGCGGGCGGCTGCTCCGCGACCAAGGTGCTGGGGTTAGTAGCGCGATCCATGCTGGCGCCTCTCGGAGATCAGTTGGGACTCTAACGGCTTTGCATTATAGCAAAAGTGGCCGAGGGGGACAAACGGCCCCCCACCTAGCGCAGCAGCACGGCGCGGGCCGGGGCGCCGTCGCAGCCCTGGAGCTTGACCGGCAGGCAGACCAGCTGGTAGGCGCCCGGCGCGACGCCGGCCAGGTTGAGCCCTTCCAGCGGGATAACGCCGGCGGCGAGCAGGATGCGGTGCGTCGGCACGCCGGCGTCATAGGGCGCCACCGAGAGATAGTCGACGCCGACCAGACGCACGCCGTGCTCCACCAGCCAGGTGGCGGCGTCGGGCCGCACGGCCACAAAGTCCTCGTGGAAGGTGCGATCCCCCCGCGCCCAATAGGTCGAATTGCGCGTGCGGAAGAGCAGCCGCTGCGTCCCCGCCGGGATGGCCAGCCCGTCCAGCACGGCGGCGGTGATGTCGGCCACGTCGTCGGCCAGGTAGACGACGAGGGCCGGGCCGATCAGCACCTGCAGGTCCAGCGTGTCGGTGCCCGCCCCGCCCGGCAGGAAATGCACCGGCGCGTCGACATGGGTGCCGGTATGCACGCCGCAGGCGAGCTGCGAGACGTTGGCGGTGGCGCCCTGGTCCATGTCCATGGCCCGCTCCAGCACCACCGGCGGGTTATCCGGCCACTTGACCATGCCGCTGTAGACGGGGTTCGAGATGTCGTGGATCTCCATGGGTACTCCTTTCGGCCATGGCGGTTACTCCTGTCTGCTCCGCAAGTGGGGGCGCCGTTTAGCGGCCGGGGGCCCGCTCTTTGTAGATGGCGATTTTGCAGTGCGTGGCGCCCATTGCCACGCACTCCACTTCCGCCACACGGATGGTGTGACCCAGCAGTTGCTCGCCCATGCGCCGGCCGATGGACTCGGTCATGGCGCAGATCGGGGCCTGCACCCCCCGGATTTCCAGGCATTGGTAGCAGAAATCGAGGGTGTGATACCAGGCGGTGCTGTCTTCCGAGACCCGGCGGGGCGCGCCGATCTTCCCGCTCATTTCCGCCGTCGCAAACACGAGCCATTCCAGGCGCTTGTCCGGAGGCTGGTGCTGCGCCAGGGCATACATCTGCTGCATCGCCGGCACTTTCATCTGCGCCTCGACAAAGGCGCGCCCGCAGTTGCGCAGAAACAGCCGGGTGATCGGTTCGCCGAGCAAGGTATAGACATGCCCGAAGAAGTGGCCCATCTCGGCGGCGCTGGCCGCCGGCTGCTGATCCAGGGGCGGGAGGTGATCCCGAAAGCGGGTCAGCCCCGCCTGGGCGAGCAGCTTGGGGTACTGGGTGCCGCTGATCTCTCGCACGCCTTCGAGAATCACGCCGACCAGGTGGCCGCTTAGCATTTCCTCCATCGGGTTACTCCTGTATGCTATTTTGCGCCGGGAGGTCCAAGAGCTTGTCGGCCGGGTCGGCCAGGCGGAGAGGCCGTCTCGTCAGCGGCGTGAAAGGCGGGCAGCAACGGGTCGAATTCCGCCACGGTCCGGCGGGTGGCGGCCAGAAACTCACGGGGCCGGGCTTTCCAGGTCAGATCGGTCATGATGCCTGCATTATACCCTATTCTTGATAACGTCTATGATAGCATCCACTAGCAAGGCGGGGCTTGCCCATGGAGCCCAAGAAAGCCGAGATGGTGTGTTTTATTAGCAGAGAATATAAGATTTGTCATTCTGAGCGCAGCGAAGAATGACAAATCTTGTGATATCTTTGCTAATATTCATCTCCGGAGCGCTAGCGATCGCCTTGCGATCGCGTCCGATCGCCGCGCGGCGCACCGGGCAAAGATAGTAAGCACCGCTCTGGCGGCCGCCTGTGCTATAATACGCCTGTAGCGCCAGGGGCTGGCGCGCCGAGGGGAGGGAGCGCGATGTTCTGGAACCAGGAAGTCGAAACCCTGCCGCGCGAGCGGCTTCAGGCCTTGCAGCTGGCGCGCTTGCAGACGATGCTGGCGCAGGTCTACGCCCGTGTGCCCTTTTTCCGCGCGAGCTTCGATCGCGCGGGGGTCACGCCCGACGATTTACACAGCCTGGCGGACTTGCCGCGCTTTCCGTTCACGCGCAAAACGGACCTGCGGGAGCACTACCCGTTTGGCCTCTTGGCCCGCCCGCTAGCGGAGGTGGCCCGTATCCACGGCTCGTCGGGCACCAAGGGCAAGCTGACGGTCGTCGGCTACACCCGCCAGGATATCGAGATCTGGGCCGAGGTTTGCGCCCGCTCGTTGGTCGCGGCCGGCGCCCAGCCCGGCGACATGGTGCATAACGCCTATGGCTACGGCCTGTTCACCGGGGGCCTGGGCATCCACTATGGCGCCGAGAAGCTGGGCTGCCTGGTTATCCCGGTCTCGGGCGGCAACACGCCCCGCCAGGTCATGCTCCTGCAGGACTTCGGCGCGCGGGTGCTGGCCTGCACGCCCTCCTACGCCCTGAACATCGCCGACCATTTGGAGGCCGCCGGGATCGCGCCCGGCACGCTCCAACTCCGCTACGGCGTCTTCGGCGCCGAGCCCTGGACCGAGGAGATGCGCGCCGCGATCGAACGCCGCCTGGGCATTACGGCCATCGATCTGTACGGCCTGAGCGAGATCATCGGCCCCGGGGTGTCGGTCGAGTGCCACGAGGGCAAGAATGGGCTGCATGTCTGGGAGGACCATTTCCTGGTCGAGATCGTCGACCCGCAGACCGGGGCGCCGGTGGCGGAAGGCGCGGAAGGCGACCTCACTTTCACCACCCTGACCAAAGAAGCGTTCCCGCTGGTGCGCTATCGGACCGGGGACCTCGCCAGCTTCACGACCGCCCCCTGTGTCTGCGGGCGCACGCACGGCCGCATGAGCCGGATCAAAGGGCGCACCGACGATATGCTGGTCATCCGCGGCGTGAACGTCTTCCCCTCGGAGATCGAGCGCGTGCTGCTGACCCACCCCGAGCTGACACCTCACTACCAGATCGTCGTCGACCGCACGGCGTCGCTGCCGCGCCTGGAGGTCCACGCCGAAGTCGGCGCGCCGTTTTTCCAGCAGGTGGGCGGCGCCTGGCCGGCCGGCCCTGCCGCCGCGGCCGCGCCCGCCGTCGGGGCGTTGCGGCAACGGGTCGAGGCGAGCCTCTTTGCGGCCCTCGCGCTCCATGCCGCGGTGCAGCTCCAGCCGCCGGGGGGCGTGCCCCGCAGCGAGGGCAAAGCTGTGCGTGTGGTAGAGCGCACATAGTGGGCGGGCCGGCCCATCTATTTCTCCCCCCTGACCTCGCGCCCGCGCGGATCAGGGCGCGCCTCGGCATCGTCTCGGATACTCACATGCCCGAGCGGCTCAGCGCGCTGCCGCCCGCGCTTTTCACGGTGTTGGCGGGCTGCGACTTGCTGCTGCATGCCGGTGACGTGGGCGAGCTGTGGGTGCTGGACCGCCTGAGCGCGATTGCGCCGGTGATCGCGGTGCATGGCAACGACGACACCGCCGACGCCCAGCGCGAGTTGCCCTACCAGCAACTTTTGACGATCGCCGGTCAGCGCCTCTTCCTCTACCATAGCCATTACCCCGCTCTGGAGGAGGAGCGGGCCGCGCGGCTCGACGACTCCTGGGCGCCGAAGCTCGCCCGAGTCGCGGCCCGCGGCCAGGAAGCGGGCGCGTCCGTGGTCGTCTTCGGCCACATGCATGTTCCGCTGGCTGTGCGCCAGGCGGGGGTCTTGCTCGTCAATCCCGGGGCCCTGGCCTCTGGTGGGGCCGTCATGCGCCAACGCAAGCAAACGGTTGCTCTGCTGTATTTGCGTGACGACGGCGCACCGTTGGTAACCCACGTCGATCTAGCGAACCCTTTGGTGCCGTTTTCACCCCTCATCGACTGGTCACAGGGGTTCAGGGCCGCGCATCGCGAGTACGGCGAGTCGATCCTGGCCCCACAGCTTCAGGCCAGGTACGACGACTTGCTGGTACCAGTCGTGCCTCTTGCGCCCCGCGAGATACGGGCCGCCGTGTTGCGCGTCGCACATCGCTGCTGGGCCGGGCAGGCGGAAGTCATTACTTTGGCTGATTTGCAAGCAGAAGTGGCCGCGGATCAGCTGTTGCCCGCCGAGGTAAAAGCTAGGATCGCCAACGCCCTGCGGGACATGTTCTCCGCGGCGTAGCCTTCCGCCGGTAACTACTTGACGCCCAGCTCCTGGAGGTTTCCATTGACCTGTTGCCGGATCCCGG
>DATGEF010000012.1:0-6393 GCA_035310405.1 Chloroflexia bacterium
TGTGTGGTCCTCACTCATCTTCGCTAACCCACTACTGGAAACCAGGCCTGCAAAGTCGTCCGCAGCTTGACGAAGGCCGGGTCGGTGCAGCGGGTCACCCCAACACCCCGCCGGCGAACAACATCCCCAGGTTCGGCTCGCCCTGCCAGTCGCGCAACGCCGGGTGCTGGTCGCCCCGCACAATATCGGTGGCGCCCGCCGGGGTCCGGGCAAAGACCAGCACCTGCGCCGCCGGCACCACGCTGAGGATCACCGGCGACTGGGTCGCAACCAGGATCAGCGCGTCGTACACGCCCATCAGCGAGTGCATGATCGTTTCGATCGCGCGCGGGTGGATGCCGGTTTCCGGCTCCTCGATCAGGTAGGTGCCTGTACGATCGGGCAGATAAGCCAGCACCGTCAGCGCCAGCAGCCGCAGCGTGCCGTCTGAGGCCATCCAGGAGGGCACGGCCAGGTCGTCGGGATACTGAAGCAGCAGGTAGCGAGAGCGGTCCTCATAGCGCGTGACCACCTGGATGCCCTGGAGGTCCGGCAGCGCGGTTTGCAGGTGGGCGATCCACGCGGCGAAGCGATCCGGGGCCTTCTCCGCGAGGTCGGCAACCACCCACGGCAGGTTGGCGCCGTCGGCCAGGAGGCGCCGCCCCTGCCCCGGCGGACTGGGTTTGCGCAGCGCTTCATTAGTCAGCTCCAAGCGCTGCACCCCCTCGGTGAGCAGGTCCTTCAGCCAGGTGGTCGCCGGATACTGGGCCCTATCGATGGGCATATACCCCAGGGCGGACCGAGTTGGTCCGAGGCCGAATGCTCCGCCGACGGCGGCGGCCAAAGGGTCGCCTTCAGGATGAAAAGAGGCGTTCCCGGCGATGCTCTTGTTGATAATTCTAAGCGTATTAGAATTGTTCCCGTTTGGTTCTGGCGGAAGGAGATCGCGATTGCTGCCTTTAAGCACTACCGATTCGGCCAGGATCGCTATTGCATTACTTGGGGCATCAAGACCTGCCGCTACTTCGTAGCGAATGGTGTCAAAGCCGTCCGCCGCACGCACGCGCAGATCGGGCGGGATCAGCGCTTCGATGGCCAGATCGAACCTGGTTCCTGAACGGCCCCAGACCAGGTCCTCGAAGTTCTGCGTACGTGCGCGCACGGCGGCCTCAAGATCATCGTTCACGAATTTGCTGAGGAAGCTCAGCACGTCGAGGAACGTGGATTTGCCCGAGGCGTTAGGGCCGACCAGCACCTGGAAGGGCTGCACAGCCTGGCTGACGTCGCGCAGGCAACGGTAGTTCAGCGCTTCGATACGTGAAATCATGGAGGCTCCATCCTACGGCTATCACTGTGGGAGCCGCAGTGGTCAATAATCTTCGTCATCCTCATCCCAGGTGGGATATTGCGCGGGCGCGTCCCCTTGCGCCGCGACGACGCGGGGGTACGCGCCCGGTGCGGCCTGAGGGGCAATGCTGACCACCTCGATCTCGAACTCGTGATCGTCGCCGTAGTCAAAGAGGTAGAGGAACTTGTGCTTCGGGACCAAACCCAGGGCACCAATCACCGCCTCACTCGTCAGCAGGGGAGCCGGGGGGGCGAACGCGTCCTCTGCAGGGGGCAGCCCCAGCACGGCGGCAAGGAGCTGCGGCCCCAACGTCGGAAACTCCTGCTCCATACAGGCGATCTCGTAGCGGCTATCATCACGTTTGCCGGTCAGGTAGAACGAATACAAATGGTCGTTGTCCCAGCAAAGGGCCTCCTGGATCGCCAGGTGCAGGTCATCCAGGGTCTGCTCCGCCTGCACTTCGATGGTCCGGTAGATGCGCTTGGCCCCCTGGAACTTGACCTTGCAGGTATAGACCCCGCCGGGATAGTCCAGCGGGAGCGCGCGGTCCGCCGCGCGGCACACGGCGCGCGCCTGGAAGCGGGGGGCGAAGGCCGGATCGTGCAAGGCCAGCGCGGCCACGTCCTCCAGCACCGCCGGGGGGAGGGATCGGCCGGCGGCGTGGTACGCGGCGGCCAGATAGGGCAGGGCCTCGGCCCGCACGTCCGCGTTGGCGTGGTGAATCGCTTCGTGCAGCGCCGTATACGCCGCCGGAAAGCCGGCGCGCGCCAGCCGGGCCAGCGCCGAGGCCGCATATTGGCGGCGTTGGGTGGCGAACGCCTCGCGGGGCCGCGCCCAGTCGAGGATCGTCCGCCAGAAGGGGACGGTGGCGGCCGTCGGGGTCAGCGCGATCAGCCGCAGCAGGGCTTCCTGGAGATAGCTGGTGCCGGAGCCGCCGGTCGTCATGACCCGGCCATAGAGATCCAGCACCACCGGCAGGTCGCCAGGGGCGAGCGGCACCCCCACCCAGAAGTCTCGGCTGACCGTGTACCAATTCGGGGGCTTCGCCGGAGGGTGATCGAGCAGATCCCGTAATCGGGCCAGCGCCACGTGCAGCGCCGCCTGGCGGGCAGCCAGCACATCCGGCGACCAGGGCGGGATCAGCGCCAGGTCGGCCAGCGGATCAGGGTCCTTGCGCATCAGAGTGCTCCTCCTACGCCAGTCGGGTACCGACGGCCCCCGCCCCTAGTCCCGCATGGGAGGCGTGTTGGCCAGGATGGCGGCGCCGACCATGCCGCTGTTGTCGCCGAGGGCCGCGCGCACAATCTCGACCGTGCCGGCGGGGACCACCAGGGCCGCGCTGCGGGCCTGCTCGGCGGCGACCTTGAACAGCAGGTCGATGCGGTCAATGACCCCGCCGCCCAGGATGATGCGCAGGGGGTTCCAGAGATTGATCAGGCTGGCCAGGCCCAGGCCGAGGTGCAGCCCGGCCTGGGTGATCGTGTTCACGGCCAGCGGGTCGCCGCTGGCCACGGCCTCGGAGAGCGGCTTCGACTTGACGCGCTGGCTGGTGTCGAGCAGCAGGTTGCTCAGGCTCGATTTTTCGCCGCCCTCCACAGCTTCGCGCATCATGGCCACGATAGCGGTGCGCGAGGCGTAGGCCTCCAGGTGGCCACGCTGCCCGCAGCCGCACATGCGGCCGCCCGCGCGCACCATGATATGGCCGATCTCGCCCGCGCTGCCCGTGGCGCCCCGAAAGCGCACGCCGGATTGCATGAGCGCGCCGCCGATCCCCGTGCCGACGAAGACGCAGGCGAACAGCGGCACGCCCTTGCCGGCGCCGAAGTGGCTCTCGCCGATCGCGGCGACTTCCACGTCGTTGCCCAGGGCGATCGGCACGCCGAAGCGCGCCTGCAGCGGCGCGCGGAGGGCCACGTTGCTGATGCCGCCGCCCAGGTTCGGCGCGGCGCGCAACAGGCCCTGCGCCGGGTCGACCTGGCCGGCCACCCCGAGGCCGATCCCGGCGACCCGTTTGGCGACATCCCCGGGGGCCGCGGCCAGCACTTTGGCGATCGTCTCCTCGATCGCCGCGACGATCGGGTCGGCCCCGACCGGGGGGCTCGACGTTTTGACGATGCTGATGATCTCGCCCGACTCGCAATCGAGCAGGCCGCCCAGGATCTTGGTGCCGCCGACGTCCACGCCGACCGTGTAGGGTCCCAACATGCGTTTTCTCCTTCGCTATACTGCTTGCTATGACTGCCGCTATTTCTTGGCGATCGGCTGCAACGCGGCGAGCCGCTCCTGCTGCAAGGCGGCCAGCGCGTCGGTCCAGCCCGGACGGTGGGGCCGCAGCGCGTCGACGACGATCTGGGCGATAGCCAGGTGGGCCGCCCATTTATGATCCGCGGGGATGACGTACCAGGGCGCGTGGGCCGGGCTACAGCGCGACAGGGCATCCTCGTAGGCCGCCGTGAAGTCGTCCCAGTGTTGCCGCTCGGCCCAATCGTCCGGGTTGAGCTTCCAGGCTTTGCTCAGGTCCTGCTCCCGGGCCAGCAGCCGCCGGCGCTGCTCGTCCGGGCTCAGATGCAGGTAGCATTTGACGACGATCGTGCCGGTCTGGACCAGGAGTTGCTCGTAGGCCGTGATCTGGTCATAGGCCGCGGCGATCGCCGCTGGGGGCGCGAGCTGATGCACCCGCACGACGAGCACCTGCTCGTAATGCGAGCGGTTGTACACGCCGATCAGGCCTTTGGCCGGCGCGGCGGCATGTACCCGCCAGAGGAAATCGTGCGCCGCCTCCGTGGCCGTCGGGGCCTTGAAGGCGGTGACCTGCAGCCCCTGCGGGTTGACGCTGCTGAACACATGGTTGATGATGCCGTCTTTGCCGGACGCGTCGCGGCCCTGGAGCACCACCAGCAGGGCGTGCGTCTGCGCGCCCCACATCAGTTGCTGCAGCTCATGCAGCTCGGCGAGGAGCGGGGCGAGCTGTTGCTGGCCCGTGCCCTTATCCAGCCCGCCGGTGGCATCCGTCGGATAGTGGGCCAGATGCACCGGGCGGCCAGCCTTGATCTTGTGTACCAGCTTCTCGGCCATGCGCCGCGCCTCCCCTTGCGGCCGGGTCCCGTGGGGCCGGCCAGGGCACGTCAGTCATAGCCAGAGTATGCGCCAACGCACGCTCCGTGTCAAGAATCGGCTAGAAGGCTGCTAATCGCTTGCAAGTCGGTGCTGATCAGCGTGCGCCCCCCGGCCGCGGGGCACGGCGGCGCCTCCTGCCCGCAGGAGCGCGCGGCGACCAGGACGCGGTCGGGGCTGTGGCGCAGGAAGTAGAGCACCGCCTCGGCCGTGCCCCCATTGGTCGCCAACGGGATCTCCCGGGCGTCGCAGATCTGCAGCAGGCAGGCGAAATTCGGCTCCAGGGGATGGCCGCCCGCCGGGTCGCGGAAGAAAATCACCGCCTGGATCGCGTTCGCTTCCGCCAGGCGGCCCAATTGCTGGTCCCCGCCGGCCAGGCCCGCATCCAGCAGGCCGATCGGCAGGCGGGTTTGTTTTTGCAGCACCGTGCCGGTGTCGCGCGGGGCCACCAGGTGGAAGCGGCTGAACGCGGCGCGCCGGTTGAGCACAAAATCGGCCAGCGCCGCCGTGCGGCTGTCGTGCGCGATGAGCGCCAGGGTACTCAGGGTGGGCATACACCAGTTCCTTCCTCGCGGCGCCGGGGGCACACGGCGGCCTCAGGCGCGCGTAGCCGCCCCGCGCCCACTCGCCAGCGCGCCGGGCGCCTCCCGCAAGTGGCCCACCTCGTTGAAACTGCGCAGACACGCGGCGGTCCCCGGCTCGCCGATCCAGGGGACGGGTCCCGTAAACTGCACGTGGGTAATACTGCAATTGTCGATCTGATAGTCCGTCATGTTGCGCGCCCGGTCGAGCCCCGTGGCCAGCAGGTAGGCGGCAATGGTGCCGCCGTGCGCCACCACGATCACATCCGCGTCGCGCGGATGCCGCGCAACCAGCGCGGTGATCGCGTGCCGCACCCGCTCCCGAAAGGCGCGGCGGGTTTCGCCCTGCGGCCAGCCGAATTCCAGGTTCTGCAGGTCGGCCCACCCGGCGACCAGGCCGGGAAAGCGCGCTTGCCACTCCGCGCAACGCAGCCCCTCGACGAGCCCCCCATGCATCTCGCGCAGGTCGGGCACGGGCTGCGGCTCGGCTCCCAGCCGGTCGCCAATGATCGTCGCCGTCCGCCACGCCCGCCGCAACGGGCTACTGTAGATCGCGGCGAACCGGCTGCGCTGCGGGGCGCGGAAGGTCGCGAAAAAATGGGCCGTCTGCCAGGCCTGGGCCACCCCGACGCGATTAAGGTCCCGGTCGGACCAGCCCTGGTACTGGCCGGTGACATTCCAATCGGTCAGCCCGTGGCGCACCAGATAGAGATTCGGCATCTGTTCCTCCTTGGCCGTTGCCCTCACCGTTCCATCCGCGCCATAGCGGGCCGCCCGCGACGAGACCGGTCGCTCTACAGCGCCCTGTCATGGTAGCAGGGCCCTGTTAAGGGCGTATTAAGCGTTGTTAAAGGTCTGTTAGCATTCCGGCCGCGCTCCCGGCCGGATCAGCCGCTCGTAAACATTATCGGTCCGCCCTTAACATCCCGTTAAAGCCGGGATAACACCGTGGTGCTATGATGACCCGAACTGGGTTTTCGGCACAAGGGATTGGCCGGCGCTGCTGATCGTGCTGGCGCTGGCGGCGGACGCCTGGGTCTTTCTGACGCGCACGAACGCGACCCGCACCGGCGTGCTGGACCAGACCCTGGGCGATCGGCCGGCGCGGCTACAAGTGATCCTAACCGACGAGGCCACCAGCGCGCTGGCGGCCGCGCGCTACCTGGCCCGGGTCGCCGCCCTCCCGCTCGCCGCTGACCCGCCGGACCTGCCCACCCTGCAGCAGTCGGTGAACGACATCTATTACCGGTTCGGCCTCGACCGGTTCGGCTTCGATCTGGTACGCATCTATCCTGTTCGCGGGCCGGTGCTGCTGTCGGTAGCGGTCGATCCCGGCCTGGACGCGACGGCCCTGCCCGGCCCCTGGACGAG
>DATGEF010000013.1:0-4436 GCA_035310405.1 Chloroflexia bacterium
TCCGCCAGACGGCGACCACGCCCCGCCAGACGACCGGGAAATTGCGCCCGGCCGCTTAAGTTGATAGGCATGGGGCGAGGCATGCCTCGCCCTGGTGGGGAGTGCATCTGTAGGTCAGCAGCGGCTCCCGCGCTGGGTGGCCGGGCGACACGCATGACCGCGCCCCACCGCGGGCGAGGCATGCCTCGCCCCTACGGCGGATTATCGCGCCCCACCGCGGGCGAGGCATGCCTCGCCCCTACGGCGACAGGCCCGCCGTCTCCTCCCCTCCCCGCGCCGGTTCAGGAGCGGACCGATCGGACAGGCAACGGAGCGTCGGTGCTGGACTATGGCCCGCGCCTGAAGCGTCTGTGGGAGAGGGCGCTGCCCTCGACGCTGTTGCCGCGCGGGTGGGCGGCGGGAGGGCGCCCGGTCGTGAGGCGAGTATTGCGGGGGCAGCGCCCTCTCCCACAATCCGAATTAGTGCTACTCCATCCCCCATCACCACCGATACCGGCGTCATCGCGTTTGCGGGTTCCGGCGTGGTATAATCAAGCACTCGACCTGGAGCGCCCGGGCGGCGGGGGCCAGGCCCGCGACTCGCCGATCCGAGCCGCGGGGCAACGGATTCTTCGCTACGCTTAGAGAGCATTTTATTAGCAAAAAACATAAGATTTGTCATTCTGAGCGCAGCGAAGAATCCGCTGGGGCATGAATCCGCTACCCCAACGGGGCGATCGGGGCGGCGGGGGCCGGGCCTGCTGCTCGCCGACCCGAGTCGTGGGGCACCGGATTCTTCGCTGCGCTCAGAATGACAGATTCTTTGCTACTACTTATCCCTTAACATGATGGCGGCAACAGGCCGGATGGGCCGACAGGCTAAGAGACTCCTGCCCGACCCGCTTCTCAAGCGTCTGTGGGAGAGGGCTCTGCCCTCGAAATACTCGCCTCACGACCTGGCGCCATCCCGCCGCTCACCCGCGCGGCCAAAGCGTCGAGGGCAGAGCCCTCTCCCACAGTCCGAAGTGGTATAATCAAGCACAGATACTCGCAGCAAAGGAGCACCCCTATGGCCGCGCAACCCCCGCGCACTTACACCGCCGAAGAATACCTCGCTCTGGAGAGCACGTTAGGGCTGGCCGCGATTTATGCGAATGTCGAGTTTCCCGCCCCGGCCGCCGGCCCCCCGGTCTGAGGCCCCCGGAGAGCGCCATGCCGTCCGCTTACTCGGAAGACGCCCTGGTCGAGCAGCCCGCCATCGCCACCTTCGCCGCGCTGGGCTGGGCCACCGTCAACGCCTACGCCGAGACCTTCGCGCCGGGCGGCGGTAGCCTGGGCCGCGAGACGCCGGCCGAGGTCGTGCTGCGGCCCCGGTTGCGCGCCGCGCTGGCCCGCCTCAATCCCGCCCTGCCCGCCACCGCGTTGGCCCTGGCCGAAGAGGAGCTGACCCGCGACCGCGCCACCCTGCACCCGGTGCGCGCCAACGAGGCCGTCTACGGGTTGCTCCGCGACGGCGTGAAAGTCCGCTATCGCACGCCGGAAGGCGAGGATGCCGAAGACACCGTGCGGGTGATCGATTGGGCCACCCCCGCCGCCAACGACTTCCTGCTGGCCGCGCAGTTCTGGATCACGGGCGACCTGCAGCGCCGCCGGGCCGACCTGGCCGGCTTCGTCAACGGCCTGCCGCTGGTCGTCGCCGAATTCAAGGCGCCCCATGTCCACGTCAAAAATGCCTACAGCGACAACCTCCGCGACTACCTCACCACTATCCCCCAGCTCTTCTGGTACAACGCCTTTGTCATCCTCTCCAACGGCGCCCAGAGCCGCCTCGGCGCCGCCGCCGCCCCCTGGGAGCACTTTGTCGAGTGGAAACGCGTGGCCGCCGAGTCCGAGCCGGGCCAGGTCGCCCTGGAGACGCTGATCCGCGGCACCTGCGACCCGCCGCGCCTGCTCGACCTGCTGGAGCACTTCATCCTCTTCGGCGAGGACGCCGGCCGCCGGGTCAAGATCCTGGGCAAGAACCACCAGGTCCTCGGCGTCAACAACGCCGTCGCCGCGGTGCGCCGCCTGGCGGAGAACGGCGGGCGGCTCGGCGTCTTCTGGCACACCCAGGGCTCCGGCAAGAGCTACTCGATGGTCTTCTTCATGCGCAAGGTGCTGCGGTTGCTGCCCGGCGCCTGGACCTTCGTCGTCGTCACCGACCGCCAGGACCTCGACCGCCAGATCTACCAGACCTTTGCCGCCACCGGCGCCGTCACCGAAGCCGAGGAGGCGGTCCGCGCCCGGAACGGGGAGCAGCTGCGCCGCCTGCTGGGCGAAGACCACCGCGTCATCTTCACCCTGATCCAGAAGTTCGGCGACCGGCCGGCGGCGCCATATTCGCCGCGCGCCAACGTGATCGTGCTGGCCGACGAGGCCCACCGCTCGCAGTACGAGACCCTGGCACTGCACATGCGCCTGGCGCTGCCCCATGCCGCCTTCCTGGGCTTCACCGGCACGCCGCTGCTGGCCGGGGAGGCGCGCACCCGCGAGGTCTTCGGCGACTACGTCAGCACCTACGACTTCCAGCAGTCCATCGCCGACGGCGCCACGGTGCCGCTCTACTACGAGAACCGCATCCCCGAATTGCAACTGACGAATGCCGAGCTCGACGCCGACCTGGCCGCCGTGGTCGAGGCGGCCGACCTGGACGCCACGCAGGAGCAGGCGTTGGAGCGCGAATTCGCCCGCCAGTACCACTTGATCACCCGCGACGAGCGCCTGGAGACGATCGCCGCCGACCTGGTGGCCCACTTCCTGGGCCGGGGCATCGCCGGCAAGGCGATGGTCGTCGCCGTGGACAAGGCCACCGCCGTGCGTATGTACGACAAAGTCCAGCGCCACTGGCAGGCCGCCCGCGCCGACCGCGAGGCGCGGCTGGCCGGGGCCGCCGGCGCCGCGCGCGCCGCCCTGGAGCGCGAGCTCGCCCTGCTGCGCACCACCGAGATGGCCGTGGTCGTCTCCGCGGCGCAGAACGAGGTCGCGGACCTGGCGGCGAAGGGCCTCGACATCCGGCCCCACCGTGCCCGGATGCAGCAGGAGGACCTGGAGGCGCACTTCAAGGACCCGACCCACCCCCTGCGTCTGGTCTTTGTCTGCGCCATGTGGATGACCGGCTTCGACGCGCCCAGCGTCGCGACGATCTATCTCGACAAGCCGATGCGCAACCACACGCTGATGCAGACCATCGCCCGCGCCAACCGCGTCTACGGCGACAAGCCGAGCGGGCTGATCGTGGACTACATCGGCGTCTTCCGCAACCTCCAGCAGGCGCTCGCCATCTACAGTGGGGCCGGGGCCGGCGGCGCCACCCCGGTGCAGGACAAGCGCGCCCTGCTCGCCACGCTCACCGCGGCCCTCGACGCGCTGACCGCCTTTTGCCGCACTCAGGGAGTAGACCCGGCGGCGCTCCAGGGCCCAGCCGGCTTCGCCCTCACCGGCGCGCTGGCCGGCGCCGTGGACGCGCTGGTCGTCACCGACGCGATCCGGCAACGCTACCTGGCGCTCACCGCCGACGCGCTGCGCCTCTACCGCGCCATCCTGCCCGACCCCCAGGCCGCCCCGCTCGCCGGCCGGGTGGAGCTGTTCCAGGAGCTGGCCCGCCAGATCGTGGTGCAGACCGACCCGCCCGACATTTCCGGCGTCCTGGGCGCCGTAGCGCAGGTGCTGGACGCCTCCATCGCGCCCACCGGCTACCTGATCCGCGAGCCGGCCGGGCCCTACCGCGCCGCCCGCGGCCTCGACCTGGCGCAGATCGACGTCGCCGCCCTGGCGCAGCAGTTCGCGGCCGGCCAGCGCCACACGGCGGCGCAACGGCTGCGGGCGGCGCTGGACCGCCGGCTCCAGCAGATGGTGCGCCTCAACCGCACGCGCACCGGCTACCTGGCCCGTTTCCAGGCGCTGATCGACGCCTATAATGCCGGCGCCCAGTCCGTGGAGTGGCTGTTCGCGGAGCTCACCGCGCTGACGCAGGATCTGGATAGCGAAGCCCAGCGCACCGTCACGGAGCAGCTCTCCGAGGAGGAGCTGGCCCTCTTCGACCTGTTGACCCGGCCCGACGTGCCCCTCGCCCCCGACGAGCGGGCGCTCGTCAAGCAGGTGGCGCATGACCTGCTGGCGACCCTCAAGCGCGAGAAGCTGGTGCTCGACTGGCGTACCCGCCAGCAAGCGCGCGCCGCCGTGCGCGTCGCCATTCAGGATGCGCTGGATGGGCTGCCCGCGGCCTACACGCCGGCCCTCTACGACCAAAAATGCACGGCGGTCTACGAGCATGTCTACGAAGCCTATGCCGGCCCCGACCGGAGTATTTATGCTGCTTAATGCAGGATCAAGCCAGCTATGGGGGAATGAGGAGTGAGCACCCCCAGGTGCGAACGGGTCGCGCCCCGCCGTTCGCACCTGGGGGTGCTCACTCCTCG
>DATGEF010000014.1:0-2203 GCA_035310405.1 Chloroflexia bacterium
CAACCCCTGCGCCTCACCGCGGCGGCGGCGGCGTAGGCGTGGCATACGGATCGACGACATCCAGCGTGGCGTCCGTCTTGACCGGCGGCTGGCCCGGCCGGTCGGCTTCCACGATCAACAGCCAGGGGCCGCCCATGGTAAAGCGCACCGGCATCCGATAGACGCCCGGGCTGCCGGCGACGGGCAGGGCCGCGCCCTGGGGCTCGACATGTCCATGGGCGGGCATCAGCGGCGTCACCTTGACCTCGACTCCCGTGACCGGGTGGTCCTGGCCATCCAGCAGGTGGATGTCCACCTCCGCGGTGCCGGTGAGCGGCGGGCTCGGCCGCGTGGTCAGCAGGGCGCGCAAGATATCCGAGCGGGCGATGCTCAGGCCCCCGTCGTCGGCCAGCACGAGGCGAAAGCCGGCCCGCAGGTCGTCCGCCTGCTGGCGTAAGAACTCGGCGTTCAGCTGGTAGGCGCCCGAGAGCGTCAGCACCTGGCCCGTGGCCGTATAAACCTGGTGGTCCGGGCCGGCCGGGCCCACCAGCACGACATCCAGGCTCGTGGTGCCGGCATCCACGTCCTGCGGGATGACCCGTAGCTGCACCTTGAGCACATCGCTCAGCGGCACGGTCGTGCTGTCGACGCGCGTCAGGTCCAGCCGGAACTGGTCGCCCTCGGGCGCCGGCCGGACTTCCAGGGCGAACGCGACCCCGCCGACCACCTGGCGCAGGGTGGCCACCACCGGCACCGGCGAGGCAAGCGCCCCCGGCGTGCTCGGGATCGGCGGGAGGGGCGCCCCCGCGGCGGCCGTGAGACTCACGGGCGGCGGCAGGAGGGTGAGGCCGGCGGCACAGAGCAGGACGGCGCCCCCCAGCACGACTTCGGCGCCGATCGCGCGGCCCACGCGTGGGACCACCCCCCCCGCGACCGGTCCGCGGCCGGGACCCAGCGCCGTCGCCAGGCGGGGGTACACCAGCCGGTTGTTGATCGCGCCGAGCCCCAGCAGCGGCAAGAAGAGCAGGTGCTTCACAATGAGCAGCCGCCCGTAGTCGCTGTCGACGATCGCCGCGGGGTCCAACGTATGCAGGGCCAGGTTCAGGACGCCGGTCACCGCCAGCACGCCGGCGCTCGCCAGCGCCAGGGTGGAAAAGCGGGGCACCAACTGGCCCAGCACACGCGCGGCCGGGGCCGGGTCCTGCCGGCGCAGCACCGGCAGCAACACGACCGCCAGGTAGATCAGGCCGCCGATCCAGGCGCCGGCCGCGAGCAGGTGGACCAGGTCGCCGACCAGGCCGAGGGGCAACCCGGCCACCGGCGGGGCCGCCGCCGCGTGGCTGGCCAGGGCCTCGCCGGCCAGCAGCACCCCGGCGCCCAGGACGGCGGCGGTCCAGTCCAGCCGGGCGGGCGAGCGCCGGCGCCAGAGCCCATAGACCAGCAGGGCGCCGCCCTCCAGGACACGCAACGCCCAGTAGCCGCCATAGGCCGTCGTCGTGATCACCGGCCCGGCCAGGTCCAGCCGGCCGGCCGCCCCCAGCGCATCGACGTTGATCAGCGCGGCGATCTGGTAAAGCATATCGGCGCCCAGGGCCAGGAGCAGTAGGATGCTGAGGCCGATTGTCAGCCGCGCGAGCCGGCGGCCGAGCGGCGCGGCCAGCGCCCGGACCTCGTCCGCGGGCGCTCCCCCGAGGACCAGGCTGCTGAACAGCGGCCCGCCGAACAAGCCGGCCGTGCTGACCAGCGCGAGGGCGCGCCAGAGCCAGCGCCACGGCGGCGGGGGCGGACTGCTCTGCTGCTCCCCAGTGGGCACTGCATCGCCGGGCGCGGGCGTCAGCATGGCGCCGGCCGCCCTCCCGGCGGGCGCGAGTCGGGGGTGGGCCGCCACCGGGCCGGCGGCGAGCAGGCCGAGCAGCAGCAGGAACAGCCCCCCCAGGATCAGGCGGGAGCGCACGCCCCCCCTACGGCTCATACCAGGCCAGCTGGCCGTGGCTGGAGCCCGGGCCGATCGGCTCTGGCGCGGCGCCCGGCTGGGTCAGGTCCAGGATGTAGAGGGCTTTCTCGGACAGGATGGCCAGGTGCCGGCCATCCCGGGACCAGGCGGGATAGGGCTGGTCCGCGCTCAGGTGGGTCAGGCGGGTGGGCGGCCCGCCGGCGACCGGCACCAGGTAGATATCCCAGGGCACGCCATTGGCCGCGACCGGCTGTGGCGCCAGGCCCAGGC
>DATGEF010000015.1:0-10165 GCA_035310405.1 Chloroflexia bacterium
GGTGGCCGGCGGGAGGATCCCGGTGACCGTCGGCGCAGGCGGGGTGACCGTGCTGCTCGGCGTATTGGACGGCGGCGCGGGCGGGGTGACCGTGCTGTTCGGCGTATTGGACGGCGGCACCGGCGTGTTGGTGGCGGTGCGCGTGACTGTGCCGGTCGGCGTGTTGGTGGCCGTGCTTGTGGACGTGCCGGTCGGCGTGTTGGTGGCCGTGCCGGTCGGCGTGGCGCTCGCACAGCTACTACCGGTGAGGGTGTAGGTGACCAGATGTCCAGCGATCGTATCGCCGCCGCTGCCATTGCATATGTATTGCAAACCAGTATAAGGCTTATTACTCACTCATTATCGGTTCTTATCAGCTATTGCATTTGATAGAACATCTGTGCTATAATAGCTGTATGACGCACGGGCTCAACACAGGAGCAAGCCGATGCCGAAGCTAACGCGGGCGATCACCCACATTAAACTCGCCGCGGCCAATGACGCCAAAGTCGGCGCCTTGGACGCCCTGGCGACGCAGTACCGCACGCTCTGCCAACAGTACGTCATCGCCTTCTGTACCGACCAAGCGCCGGACAAGTTCGCCGCACCCCGCTTGCCCAGCGGGCTCTCGGCGCGCTGGCAGCGCGTCGCTATCCAGCAAGCGGCCGGGATCGCGGCCTCCTGGCGCTCCAACCGAGCCCGCGCCTATGCCGCCTATCAGGAGGCGGTCGCCGAGTACGCGTCCCACCCCGCCGAACAGCTCCCGCTGTTGCCGCCGGGCTGCACCAGCCGCGTCCGTTGCTCGGCAGGTGAGACGGATGTGACCTACCCCGACGGCAGCACGGCCACTTATCGCACGCCGCTGCAGTGGCGGGAGCCGCACGTGCCCGAACTGCAACAACCCGTGATCCAGGCCAACACCAATGTTGCCAAACTAGAACCGAGTACCGATACGAGCTTTGACTACTGGCTGCGGGTCAGTACCCTGGAGCGGGGCCGGCCGGTGTGGCTGCCGGTCAAGCTGGCCGCCTATCATCGCGCCGCGCTGGCCGGGCAGGCCCCCAACACCAGCACGACGCTCACCCGCCAGCCCGACGGCTGGTGGCTGACCCTGACCATCGACGAGGAAGTCGCGCCGACCGCCGGCGCGGCGGCGCCGGTCGTGGGGGTGGACGTGGGGATTGTGAGCTTCCTGACGACCTCGACGGGCCAGCAGTACGGCACCTTCCACGGCCAGTTGGCGGCTCGGCATAAGCGCGACCGGGCTAGGCGGCGGCGCAAGGCCAAGCTGCGGGCCTGCTTGCGCAAGAAGGGGGTCACGAAGCTACCCTCGCCGCAGAACAAACGGCTGGCGCGGCATGTGCGCCAAAGCATCAACCGCGCGGTGAACGCGTTCTACGCTGACCACCCCGGGTGCCAGGTGGCCTACGAGCAGTTAGCGGTGGCGACGATGCGCTTCAAGGCGCGGGCGATGAATGCGTATCTCTACGCCGCCAACCTGGGGCACATCCCCGACCAATTGGAATGGGGCGCCCGGAAACGGGGGGTACGCGCGACGGGGGTGAAAAGCGCCTATTCGTCGCAGGAATGTTCACGGTGCCATTACACTGAGCGGGCCAACCGGCCCACGCAGCAAACGTTTTGCTGTGGGGTGTGTGGCTTAGAGCTGAATGCCGATGCCAACGCGGCGCGCAATATTGCCGCCCGGTTGAGCGACAAGGAACTGGCGGGCTGTGGGGATCGGGCCGCCATCAAGACGCTGCTCCTGGCGCGGCATCAGGCCTATCTCACTGGGGTTTCGACCCCCGGTTGCCCGTAGTGCAACCGCCCGCCCAGTTGGCCAACTCAACGGGCGTAGGTTAAAGCAGAACGGCAGGTCGGTGCTAGAGCTGACGATGTGTTTTGCAACTATTGGGTGTAGTTCGTGTCGCTTTGCTGCACGCCGCCGGTGGCCGAGAAGTTGTTGGCGATAGTGCCGTAGATCACGTCAAAGCTCGTCTGGCCTTCGTAGAGCTGCAGGTCAAAATCTGACAAGGGGAGGCCCTGCGGGACCTTGGGGGTGAAGTGGTCGCAGGCCCGCCATTCGATGGTGAAGATCCGGTTGGGGGCGCTGCCCGAGGTGATGGTGTAGATGCCGCAACCCCCGCTGCACCCCAGGTTCGCGGTGGTGTCCAGGTTGTCCCAGAAGGGCAGGATGGTGTAGGGATGGCACTGGTGGGCAGCGGGTTGCGGCGGGCTCGCCTCTGGCGCTCAGTATAGCACAGCGCCCGGGCCCCGCAACAGTGCGTTGCGTCATCATTGCATCCCGCCGGCCGTGCAAATTGCACGAAAACGGATGACACCTGTCACGCCGCCCCCGCCCAGATCGTGACCCCAGGTATAGGAGTCGGCGCCCCCCTCTGCTATAATGATCCTATCTAGCGCCTGAGAGGTTCCGATGCCCCAGCCGGTTTCCTTGCCTGCGCCCGAAGCTCCGGTCGTGCGGTTGCTGCCGATCGCCGCTGCGCTCTGGCTCGGCTATTCGCTCGTCTTCTTCGCCGCCGACCAGGTTGCGGCGCGGCTGCCCATCTCCCCCGCCTATTACCTGCTGAACGACAGCACGGGGTTCCTGCTGCTGGGCCTGGCCTGGTGGCCCGCGGCCCCGGCCAGGCTGGGGCGGGCCTTCCTGCCTCTCGTGATCGGCCTGATGTCGGTGCCGCCCCTGCTCAGCAATTACCTGCTGCTGCCGCGGTTCGGGCCCGGCGGCCCGTTCGGCGGGGGCGCGCCCCGGGGCAGCGCCCCGGCCCTGCCCGGGCCGACCCTCACGGCCGAGGGGATCGCGCTGCGCCTGTTGCCGGTGTTGCTGCTGGCCGTGGTGCTGACCGCCTGGCACTATCGCTGGCCACAGGTCCTGCTCTACTGCCTGGGCACCGCCGCCGTCAGCCTCAGCCTGCGGCTTGACCCGCTCCTGGCCGGCGGGGGCCCGCCGGCCAGGAGCGGCGACACCAGCGCGGCCGCGCCGGTGTCGCCGTTCATCGCCAGCCTGATCGTCGTGAGCGTCCAGACACTCTGCCTGCTGATCGCCGGCTATTTCATGAGCGTGCTGGTGCGCCAGCTACGCGCCCAGCAGACGCGGCTGGCCGAGACCAACCACCAGTTGCGCCAGCACGCCGGTAC
Source organism: Chloroflexia bacterium (assembly GCA_035310405.1). Taxonomy (GTDB): domain Bacteria; phylum Chloroflexota; class Chloroflexia; order QHBQ01; family JAICKM01; genus JAICKM01. Next base: position 3,136 of record DATGEF010000015.1, read on the forward strand.
GTTGGAAAACCTGACCATCAGCCGTGAGCGCAACCGGGTCGCGCGGGAGCTGCACGACACGCTGGCCCATACCCTCAGCGGCCTGACCGTGCAGCTGGAGACCGTCGAAGCCTACTGGGCAATCGACCCCGCCCAGGCCCAGGCCCTGCTGGCCCAGGCGGAGGCCACGGCCCGCAGCGGCCTGCAGGAGACGCGCCAGGCCCTGGCCGCCCTGCGCGCCAGCCCCCTGGAGGACCTGGGCCTGGTCCTGGCGCTGCGGCAATTGGCGGAAGACGCGGCGGCGCGCGCCCGGCTCCAGTTGGAGCTCGCGGTGCCGGACTCCCTGGAGCCCTTGCCCCCCGACGTGGAGCAGTGCCTCTACCGCGTGGCGCAGGAAGCGATCGCCAACGTGGTCTACCACGCCAACGCCCAGCGCCTGGCTGTGGCCTTGTGCGGCCCGCCGGCCCCGGCCGCGGGCGCCCCACCGGCGCTGACCCGGCTGATCGTGCACGACGACGGCACGGGCTTCACCGGCACAGGCGTCACGCCAGGCCACTATGGGCTGGCGGGGATGCGCGAGCGCGCCCGCCTGATCGGCGGCTACCTCACCATCGACAGCCGGCCGGGCGGCGGCACGACCGTGGAATTGCAGGTCCCAGCAGGAGGAGACGGCGGATGAGAGTCGTCATTTGTGATGATCAACAGATCGTGCGCGAGGGCCTGGCGTTGCTACTGAAGCTGGACCCGGAGATCGAGATCGCCGGCCTGGCCGCCGAGGGGAGCGCCGCGCTTCGCCTGGTCGAGCAGACGCAGCCGGACCTGGTGTTGATGGACCTGCTGATGCCGGGGATGAACGGGGTGCAGGCCACCCGCGAGATCCGGGCGCGGTTCCCGGCCACCCAGGTGCTGGTGTTAACCACCTACGACGCCGACGAATGGGTCGTCGACGCGATCCGGGCCGGGGCGGCGGGCTATCTGCTGAAAGACATGCCGCGCGAAGAGATCATCCGGGCGGTGAAAGGGACGGTGGCGGGGCAGACCTATCTCGACCCGGCCGTGGCGGGGAAAGTGATCCAGCAGGTGGCCCGCGGACCGGCCGCGGCGCCGACCCGGCTGATCCACGGCTTGAGCGAGCGGGAAGTCGCGACGTGGCGCTTGCTGGCGCGGGGCCGGACGAACGCCGAGATTGCCGCCGATCTGCATCTCTCCGAAGGCACCGTGCGCAACCAGGTCAGCAGCCTGCTCGCCAAGCTGCAGGTGGCCGACCGGACGCAGGCGGCCGTGCTCGCCTGGCAACACGGGCTGGGGGATTAGCCGAATATGCACGCTATCTTGAGCCCTGCCACCCACCACCTGGGGGCGCTGCTCTCGGCCGGCCACCCGGCCGGCCAGGAGAGCAGCGCCCCGATTGGCCCGTGATATCGCCCGCGCCGCTCAGGCGGGTTGGGTGTCGATCTCTTCCAAGAAGTAAATGTCCGGCCGGCCGACGACGCCCGCCTGGCCCATCACTTCGTGCAGGCTGGCCGAATGGGCGAACTGCTGCGCGTGCCCCAGGTCCTCCCACCCCACGATCACGACCACGTTGCTGGGGTCGTTCGCGTCGCGCAGCACGCGCGTCCCCTGCGAGCCGGACTCCTTGCGGAAACCGGCATGTCCGTCGTACGCCAGCCGCCACTTGTTGTAGTCCTCAACATTATGCCGAACCAACAGGTAAGTCATTTCCTCTCCTTTGCTCTTCATGAGTGCTCAGTGAGCGCGATTGCTAATATCTACCTGTATGGTACAGGGTCCAGCTCCCCGGAATCTCCCAAATATCTCTCCAAGATATGATATAATGGACCAGATCGCCTGTCCTGGCCACTGGAAAGCTTGCAATGTTGAAAATCTACCTCCTAGGCACCTTCCGGGTGGAGCGCGACGGGGCCCCGATACCGGCCGAAGCCTGGGCCCGCCGCAAAACAAGGGGCCTGCTTAAGCTGCTCGCCCTGCAGCCCAACCACCAGTTGCACAAAGAGCAGGTCATGGAGCTGCTCTGGCCCGACCTCGACCCCACGGCAGCCCGCGACAACCTCTACCGCAACCTCTCCTTCCTCCGCCATACTCTGGAGCCGGACCTCGCCCGCCCGGCCGACTCCCATTTCCTCACCCTGGCGGGCGAAGCACTGAAACTCGGGCCCCAGCAGGACATCTGGATTGACGTCGCAGTCTTCGAGCAACTCCTCGCGCAGGCGCGTGCGGCCGCCGATCCCCTGCCGCTGTACGAGCAGGCCCTGGCCCTCTACACGGGCGATCTGCTCCCGGAAGATGCCTACGAGGAGTGGGCGCTGGCCCGCCGCACAAGCCTGCGCAGCGCGGCAACCGTAGCACTACGGCAACTGGCCGCGACTTACCAGCAGAGTGGTCGCTACGAATCCGCGATCGCCGCCCTGCAACGCATCCTGGCCGCCGAAGCCACCGACGAAGGCGCCCACCGCGAATTGATGCGGGTCTACGCCCTCGCCGGCTCCCGCCACGCGGCCCTCCGCCAGTACGCGCAATGCGTCAAGCTCCTGGCCACGGAGCTTGGCGTCAAGCCGGAGCCGCAGACCACCACCCTGCATAGCCTCATTCTCAAAGGCGAGCTTGCCGCCGCCCCGGACGCACCCCCCGCGCCGGACCGCCCACCCCCCGCCAGCCTCCCGGACCCCGGCGCGCCGCTCATCGGGCGCGAGCGCGAAGTAGAGGAGGCGATCCGGCTGCTGCGCCGTCACGACGTCCGGCTGCTGACTCTCAGCGGCCCCGCCGGCATCGGCAAGACCCGCCTTGCCGTGCAGGTCGCCCACGCGGTGCTGCCCGACTTCGCCGACGGCGTATTCTTCGTGCTGCTGGCGCCTCTCCGCGACGCCGATCTGGTGCTCGCGGCCATCGCGCAGGGGCTGGCCCTCAAAGAAGGCGGCGACCGCCCGCTCGGCGAGATGCTGAGGATCCACCTGCGGGACAAGCGCCTGCTCCTGGTGCTGGATAATTTCGAGCAGGTCGTCGCCGCGGCCCCGCTCCTGGCCCCGCTCCTCGCCGGCGCGCCGCACCTGAAACTCCTCGTCACCAGCCGCGAGCTATTGCGCCTCACTGCGGAGCACGATTTCCCCGTGCCCCCGCTCGCCCTGCCGGACCTCGCCAGCTTACCCGCGCCCGACCAGCTCGCTGCGTATCCAGCCGTCGAACTCTTCACCACCCGAGCCGTAGCAGTCAAGCCAGGCTTCGGTTTGACGGCGGAAAACGCTGCCGCCGTCGCCGAGATCTGCCACCGCCTCGACGGCATCCCCCTGGCCATCGAGCTGGCCGCCGCCCGCGTCCGCCTCCTACCTCCCCAGGCCATGCTGGCCCGCCTGACCAGCCGCCTGCGCCTGCTGACCGGCGGCTCGCGCGACCTCCCGGCCCGCCAGCAAACCATCCAGGACGCCATCGGCTGGAGCTACGACCTGCTGCCTCCCGAGGAACAGGCCCTCTTTGCCGGCCTCTCCGTCTTCGCCGGCGGCTGCACGTTGGACGCCGCCGAAGCAGTGGGCCGGGAGCCGGGGGCCGGGGGCCGAAAATCGGCAATCCGCAATCCGCAACCCAGCACGCTCGATGGCCTGGGACGGCTGCTTGATAAGAGCCTGCTGCGCCAGGTCGATGCGCCCAGTGGCGCGCCCCGCTTCACCATGCTGGAGACGATCCGCGAGTACGCCGCCGAGCGCCTGACGGACAGCGGCGAGCCGGAGACGATACAGTCCCGCCACGCGCATTACTACCTCACGCTCGCGCAGACCGGCGCGTCCGCCTGGTTCACCGATCAGCAGTGGCGCTGGCTGGAACAGTTCGACGAGGAGCACCACAATTTCCGCGCGGCGCTGACCTGGGCGCTGGCGCAGGAGCCGCTGGTCGCGCAGCAGCTCGGCGGGGCCCTGTGGCGCTACTGGCTCGCCCGCGGCTATCTAACCGAAGGGCGCCGCTGGCTGGAAGAGAGCCTGGCGCGCCTGCCGCGCCCCCCGGCCGGCGGGCGTCATGCGGCCCGGGTCGCGCGGGCCAAAGCGCTCTTCGCCGCCGGCATACTGGCGACCCACCAGTCAGACTACGCCCGGGCCAACGAACTGATCGCCCCGGCGGTGGGGGTGGCGCGCGCCCTGGACGATACCGAATTGACCGGCAGCGCCCTCCTCGGCCTGGGCATCATCGCCAACTACCGTGGCGACTATGCCCGGGCGGTGGCCTGGCTGGAGGAGGGCCTGCCGCTGTTCCGGCAACTGGGGCAGGCCCGGGGCACGGCGCTTGGCCTGCTCAGCCTGGGCAACGCCGTGCTCTGCCAGGGCGACTCCCCGCGCGCGGCGGCGCTGGCCGAGGAGGGCCTGGCGCTGTTTCGCCAGGCCAGCGACAGTTTCGGCGTCGCCGCGGCCCTGACCAACCTGGGCCGCACCGCTCTGGAACAGGGGGATCAGGCCCGGGCGGCCCCACTGCTCGAGGAGAGCCTGGCCTTGCGCCGCAGGCTGAAAGACAAAGGCGGCCTGGCCCACACGCTCCACGCCCTTGGCCTGCTGGCCTTCACCGGGGGCGATACCGCGCGCGCCGCCGAGCTCTACGGCCAAAGCCTGACCCTATGCCACGAAATCGGCGACCGGGAAGGCCTGGCCGCGCCGCTCGAAGGGCTGGCCGCCGTCGCCGCGGCCCAGGCCCAGCCGGAGCGGGCCGCGCGTCTTTACGGAGCGGCCGAGGCCCTACGCGAGGCCATTGGCGCGCCGATGCCACCGCCGGATCGCGCCCACCACGACCGCATCCTGGCCGACCTCCGTGCCTCCGGCGACGATTCCGCCTGGCTAGCAGAGTGGTCCGCGGGCCGCCGCCTGACCACCGACCAGATGGTCACCTGCGCCCTCGCCGCCCAGGTCTAGCCCCCCCGTCATGTTCCCCTCCCGCGGTGCCGCCTCGTCACTGACGACTGACGACTGACGACTGATCACTCGTACGCGTACACCGGGGCGCCGTCGATGTAGACACGCTCCACGCGTTGCAGCAGATCGAGTGGATCGCCGGACCAGACGGCCAGGTCCGCGTCCTTGCCCGGGGCGATCGAGCCGACCCGGTCGGCAATGCCGAGGATCTCGGCCGGGTTGATCGTCACCAGCTTCAAGGCCTCGGCGCGATCGAGCCCATCGCGGACCGAGAGCACCAGGCCGACCAGCAGATGTTGGATCGGCACGACCCAGTGGTCGGTCGTCAGCGCCACCTTGACGCCGGCCCGCACCAGGATGCCGGGCGTCCGCAAGCTCCGTTCGCGCAGCTCCACCTTATAGCGGGACGTGAGCACCGGGCCGACGACCGCGGGGATATTGCGCCGGGTCAGCTCATCCGGCAGCTTGAACGCTTCGGTCGCATGATGCAGGATCATGTCGAAGCCGAACTCGTCGCGGATGCGCAGGGCGGTCAAGATGTCGTCCGCCCGGTGGGCGTGGATATGCATCGGGATCTGGCGGCGCAGGACCAGGGCCATCTGCTCCAGGCGCAGGTCGCGCTCGACGGGCTTGCCCGGCTCCGTGTTCTCCTGCTTGGCCAGATAGTTCTGGGTGCGCACACAGAGGTCGCGGAAGAGCGCGGCGACGCCCAGGCGGGTGGCGGGCATGCGCTTGGCATCGCCGTGGGTGCGCTTGGGATTCTCGCCCAGGGCCGCTTTCATGCCGCTGGGCTGGCGCACGACCATCTGATCGATGCGCTGGCCGTAGGTTTTCACGGCGAAAGCCAGGCCGCCGACCACATTGGCGCTGCCCGGCATAATATTCACGCAGGTGATCCCGGCGCTGAGCGCATCGCGAAAGGCTTCGTCGTCCGGGTTCGTGGCGTCGATGGCCCGTAGCTGCGGCGTGATCGGATCGGTCGTCTCGTTGACGTCCATCCCCTCGCGGCCAAAGCCCTGCTCGCCGATGCCCACATGGGTATGGGCGTCGATCAGGCCGGGAAGCAGCCACTTGCCCCGCAAATCGACCACCTCGGTCTCGGGTCCGGGCGCGGGCTGGTCGGCCAGCGCCCCCACCGCCGCGATTTTCCCATCGGCGATCAAAACATAGCCGGGGTCCAGGGGCGGCCCCGCCAGGGTCATCACCCGGGCGCCGCTCAAAATGCGTGTTGGCATGGTTGTTCCTGTAAAGGTCGCATGAGCCACTAGGGCTGAGTCAGGGCCAGATAAAGGATCTTGCTGAACTGCCCGCGCGTCGCCGAGATCCCCGGCCGGAAATACGTCCCCGGGCACGACTCCCCCGGCCCTCCGCAATTATACCCGCTGAGGATCGCCTTCGCCGCCGCCTGCTCCACAAACCCGTAGAACGGATCGCTCACCGATACGTCCACAAACGTCGGCGTCGGCGGCGTCAGCGGCCCCCAGCCTTTGGCCAGCACGACGATCTTCGTCAGCTGGCTGCGCGTGATGTCGTTCTGTGTGCGGAAGTACGGACGGTGGTTGGAGTCGCACGGTTCGCCCGCCGCCCCGCAGGTGTAGCCGCCGATCACGCCGTGCGCCGCGGCCGTCTCCACGAAGGAGTAGAACGGATAGGTCGGTACCACGTCAGCGAACGTATTACTGATCGGCGTGACCACCGACCAGCCCATACCGCTCACCACCATTTTGGTGAACTGGCGCCGCGTGATGTTGCTGTAGGGATGGAAGGTGTTGTCGGCATAGCCACTGACGATGTTATGAGCCGCCATATAATCGATGTAGAGGGCGAACGGATTGCTCAGCGGCACGTCGTAGAACCGCTGGCCCGGCGCCAACGGCTGGTATTGCAAGATGGTGCCCAAATCGCCCACGGCCCAGCCCCCCCGCCCGGGCACGAGGGCGATGCTGAAAACACAAAACCCGACCGAGCCGAGAGGCAGATCCTGATATTCCCAGGCGCCGCCGACGAAGTGGTAGGCGCTTGGTGGACTGCAGCCGACTGTCCAGGCTTCGCCAAGGGCCTCAAGGGTCACGTGGTCGGCCGGCGGTGCGCCTGGGTCCAGTGTCCAGACTCCGTTGTGCAGACGCAGCGCCCCGTTGCCATGCCCG
>DATGEF010000016.1:0-3133 GCA_035310405.1 Chloroflexia bacterium
TCTTCGACTGCGAGATCGTGTGCGTCAGTTTGCGCAGCGCCTGGCTCATCAGCCGCGCCTGAAGGCCCATGTGCTGGTCGCCCATCTCGCCCTCGATCTCGGCGCGCGGGGTGAGCGCGGCCACGGAGTCGACGACGATGACGTCGATGGCGCCGGAGCGCACCAGCGTCTCGGCGATCTCCAGGCCCTGCTCGCCGTTGTCCGGCTGCGAGATCAGCAGCGTGTCGAGGTTGACCCCGCACTTCTCGGCATAGCCCGGGTCCATGGCGTGCTCGGCGTCGATATAGGCCGCCGTGCCGCCCAGCTTCTGCGCCTCGGCGATGATATGCTGGGCCAGGGTGGTCTTGCCCGAACTCTCCGGCCCGTAGATCTCGACCACGCGGCCGCGCGGGATGCCGCCGATGCCGAGCGCCAGGTCGAGGGCGATCGCGCCGGTCGGGATCGACTCCACGGTAAATCTCTCGCTGGACTCGTTCATTTTCATGATCGAGCCTTTGCCGAACTGGCGCTCAATCTGCGCAATGGCGGTCTCAATAGCTTTTTCACGATCGGCCATGGTCTGGTAGCTCCTTCTCAATCTCTAAGCATCACTTAATACTCGTCAGCACACGTCATCGGTTCGGGGGAGGGGTGCCGCCACATTGCGCCGGGCGGGTGGTGAGCAGGCACAAAATCCGACCATTTGTTCTACTCACGCCCCCTTATAATACTCGATTCCGGGCGATTTGTCAACCAGGCGCCCGCCCGCGGGGCGGGTCACGGGGGCGCCCGCGCGCCGCCCGCGCCCTCACCCGATCCTTATCCGATCCAGCGAGAAAAAGCGGCAATCTTCGGGCGCCATTGCCGCCAGCCGGTTTTTGTGCTAGCATCCAGGGGAGCCCTGTTCCGGGCGGCAGGAGGCAAGATGGAGTTTGGCTGGAGCACCGAGCAGCGGATGATCCAGGACCTGGCGCGCACCTTTGCCGCGCGCGAGATCCGGCCGGTCGCCGCCCAATATGACCACGAAGCGCAGTTCCCGCGCGCGATTTACGACCAGGCGCGCGCGCTCGGGCTGCTGAACCTGACCATCCCGGTTTCGTTCGGCGGCGCGGGCCTGGGGGCGCTGGAGCTGGCGCTCGTCACCGAGCAGCTGGGCTGGGGCTGCACTGGCATCGCCTCCGCTCTCGGCATCAATGCCCTGGTCGGCGATGCTCTGCTGGTGGGCGGCAGCCCGGCGCAGCAGGCCACCTACCTGGGGCGGCTCGTCGCCGGCGAGCTGGGCTGCTACGCCGTCACCGAGCCGGGCGCCGGCTCGGATGTCGCGGCCATGACCACCCGTGCCCGCCGGGATGGCGATACCTACGTCCTGGACGGCAGCAAGATCTGGATCTCCAACGCGCCGGAGGCGGCCTTCGCGATCATCTTCGCCCGGACCGACCCCGCCGCGGGCCACCGCGGGCTGAGTGCCTTCGTCGTGGAACGCGACACCCCGGGCCTGGAGATCGGCGGCGCGCTGGGCAAGCTGGGCCAGAAAGCGGCGCCGGCCGCCCCGATCCACCTGACCGCCTGCGCCGTGCCCGCCCGCGCCCGCCTGGGGGCCGAGGGCGACGGCTTCCGCATCGCCATGGCCGTGTTCGACCGCTCGCGCCCGATGGTGGCGGCTCTGGCGACGGGCCTGCTCGCGCGCTGCCTCGACGAGTCGCTGACCTATGCCAAAACCCGGCAGACGATGGGCCGGCCGATCCTGGAACACCAGGCCGTGGGCCACAAGATCGCCGCGATGGGCCAGCGCCTGGCCGCCGCCCGGCTGCTGACCTACCAGGCGGCCTGGCTGCTCGACACGGGCGCCCGCAACACGCTTCAGGCCGCCTACGCCAAGGCGTTTGCCGCCGACAGCGCCATGTGGGCCGCCACCGAGGCTATCCAGGTCTTCGGCGGCATGGGCTATAGCACCGAGTACCCGGTCGAGAAGCTGTTCCGCGACGCGAAAGTCTTGCAGATCTACGAAGGCACCAGCGAGATCCAGCACAACATCATGATCCGTGAGCTGGCCCGCTGATTATTGACGACGAGGAGCCCCCGATGGCCGAAGCTGTGATCCTGGAAGCGGTGCGCACCCCCTACGGCAAGAATCGGGGGGGCGCCTACCAGGCGACCCACCCGGCAGCGCTGCTGGCCGGCGCGCTCAACGGGCTGCTGGCGCGCGCCGGGCAGGACCCCGCGCGCATCGACGACGTGGTGGCCGGCACCGTCACCCAGATCGGCGAGCAGGCGGCCGATATCGCCCGCCAGGCCGTCTTGCTGGCCGGCTGGCCGGTCAGCGTGCCCGCGGTGACCATTAACCGCTTCTGTGGGTCGAGCCAGGAGGCGGTGCATATGGCCGCCCGGGCGATCGAGGCGGGCGACCAGCGCTATGCGATCGGCGCGGGGGTCGAGAGCATGAGCCGGGTGCCGATGTTCAGCGATATCGGCGGTAGCCTCCGCGGGCTCTGCCCCGGCCTGCGCCCGCAGTACGATCTCGTGGAGCAGGGCGAGAGCGCCGAGCGGGTCGCCGCGCAGTGGCAGATCTCCCGGGCCGCCGCCGATGCCCTGGCGGCCGAAAGCCACCGCCGGGCCCACGCCGCCGCCGCGGCCGGCCGCAACGCCGAATTGCTGCCCACTCCCGGCCAGGACGCCCAGGGCCGGCCGCTGACCCTGGCGCAGGATGAGGCGGTGCGCGCCGTGATCGACCCGGCCAAAATGGCGAGCCTGGCGCCCGTTTTTCGCCCGGGCGGCGACGGCGTGGTGACCGCCGGCAATGCCAGCGCCATCGTCGACGGCGCCGCGGCCGTGCTGCTGGCCGACCGCGCGGTGGCGGAGGCCGACGGCTTCCGCCCGCGTGCCCGCTTCCGTGCCCGGGTGGTGGTCGGCAGCGACCCGGTGTTGCAGCTCAGCGGGGTCATCCCGGCCACGCAGCAGGCCCTGGCCCGCGCCGGGTTGCGCCTGGCCGACCTCGACTGGATCGAGATCAACGAGGCCTTTGCCGTCGTCGTGCTGGCCTGGGCGCGCGAGTTCGATCCGGATCTGCGCCGGGTCAACCCCTGGGGCGGGGCCATCGCCCACGGCCACCCGCTGGGCGCCTCGGGCGCGGGCCTGCTGGCCAAGATGCTGGCCG
>DATGEF010000017.1:0-2329 GCA_035310405.1 Chloroflexia bacterium
TGCACCCACCTGTGACCTGGATCCGCCGCGGGAGCCTGGTGCTGCTGCTGCTGCTGGCCCTGATGGGCCGCCCCGCCCAGCCAGGGCGGGCGGCGGGCGATATCTTCTTCCCGCAGACGGGATTTAGCCTCTCCGATGCCCACGGCTTCCTCAGCTACTGGCAGGCGCATGGTGGCCTGGCCCAGTTCGGCTATCCGCTCAGCCCGGAGGTCATGGAGGTCAGCCCGACCAACGGGCGCCTGTACCTGACCCAGTGGTTCGAGCGTAACCGCTTTGAATACCACCCGGAGAATGCCGGCACGCCCTACAGCGTGCTGCTGGGGCTGCTGGGCCGCGACCTGGCCCAGGGGCACCAGGGCGAGGCCCCATTCCAGCCCGCGGCCGATCCGCAGACCCCGGCCTGCCGCTACTTCCCGGAAACCAGCCATAGTCTCTGCCGCGATTTTCGCCAATACTGGGAGCAACATGGCGGGCTGGCCCTCTACGGCTACCCCTTGAGCGAGGAGTTCGCGGAGCAAAGCCCGACCGACGGCAAGACCTATACCGTGCAATACTTCGAGCGCAACCGCTTCGAGCTCCACCCGGAGCACGCGGGCACGCCCTACCTGGTCCTCCTCGGCTTGCTCGGCGTGCAGATCGGGGGCTTCCCGGTCCCGGCGGTGCCGAAAGCCGATACGCAGACGCTGCTGCAGGTCCCGGCGCAATTCACGACCGATGCCAAGTGGAAAACGCCCCGGCCGATGACCGGCCCCGCCGGCATGCAGATCAGCCTCTTCGGCACCAGCCCGGGCCTGCGGATGCTGGCCGTGGCGCCCAACGGCGACCTCTTTGTCTCCGAGACACGCTCAGACCGCGTGCTGGTCATGCCTGACCGGAATGGTGACGGCGTGACGGACGACGTCAAGATCTTTACCGATGTGCTGACCAAGCCGCACGGCCTGGCTTTCCACAATAACTACCTCTACGTGGCGACCGAGATAGCGGTTTTCCGCTTCCCCTATGCCGCCGGCCAGCTAGCCGCCGGCGGGCCGGGCCAGAAGATCGCCGACCTGCCCTTCGGCACGAGCCAGGGGCTGGTCAAGGATGTGAACCACGACACACGCTCCCTGGTCTTCGGGCCAGACAATAAGATGTATGTCAGTATGGGCTCCGACTGTGACGTCTGCGAGGAGGGCGACCCGCGCCGCGCCTCGATCATGCAGTTCAACGACGATGGGAGCGCCGGCCGGGTCTACGCGAGCGGCCTACGCAACGCCGTCGGCATCGACTTTGATCCGCGTACCGGCCAGCTCTGGGCGTCGGTCAACGAGCGCAATGGGCGCGGCAACGACTTCCCCCCCGACTATCTGACCCCCATCCGCGACGGCGGCAACTACGGCTGGCCCTACTGCCTGGGCATCCCTTTGCAGCCCGACCCGCAGTTCGGCCGGCCGGCCAGCGTCTGCCAGGCGGAGGATAGTGCCGCGGTCGCCTTGCCCGCGCACATCGCGCCGCTCGGCATGCGCGTCTACAGCGGCGGCGCCCAGCTGCCGCCGGGCTACGATAACGGCATCTTCGTGGCCCTCCACGGCTCGATGCTGCACACGCCCCCGTATGGCGCCGATGTCCGCTATGTCTCGCTGCGCCCTGGCCAGATGGCTCTGGGGCCCCAGCCGGCGATCAGCGGCTGGAACGTGGACGGCCAGTACTGGGGCCGGCCGGTCGACGTGATCACCGGCAAAGACGGCGCGCTCTATATCAGCGACGACGCGGCCGGCGCCGTCTACCGCGTGACGTTCGGCCATTGAGCAGCGCACCTCGGCGCGGCGCGGAGTGATGAGCGAGGAGCGCGCCGGCCCCGCGGCGGACAAAGAGACGGGCCGGCTCGAAGCCTTCAGCGACGGCGTGTTCGCCGTCGCGATCACCCTGCTGGCCTTTGATATCCTCAAAGTGCCCCAGGCCCCGGCGGGCCAGATCTTTTCCGCCGGCGACCTGGCCCGGGCGCTGAGCCTGTCCTGGCCGACCTACGCCAGCTTCTTGATCAGCTTCGCCACTATCTTGATCATGTGGCTCAACCACCACTCCATCCTCAAGTTGGTGCAGAAGACCGACAGCGTCTTCCTGTTCGCCAATGGCTTCTTGCTGCTACTGGTGACGGTGGTGCCGTTCCCCACCGCGCTCCTCGGCGACTACCTGATCGAGCCGGCGGCGCCCACGGCGGCGGCGGTCTATGCCGGCCTCTTCGTGGTTATCAGTCTCGCCTACATCCTGCTCTGGTGGGCGGCGGCCTACCGGCGGCCTCTGCTGCTGCCCAACATCCCCCCGGCCGCGGTGCGCCGCCGGACCCTCG
>DATGEF010000018.1:0-2088 GCA_035310405.1 Chloroflexia bacterium
GCAACGCCCGCTATCTGGAAGTCGTCCTGGACGTGATCGAGCGGCGTGCCAAGTTCGCCGCGCCCAGGCCCAGCCCGTGGGCCCAGGAGAGCCGCCACGCCCTGCAAGCCATGCACCGTTTCCTGACCGAGTTCGGCCTGACGCCGGCGGCGCGCTCGCGGCTGTCGATCGGCGGGGAGCCCGACAACCTTAAGCGATTCTTTGGCCAGAGCGGCTGATTAAAAAGCGCGGGGCGCGGTATTGACTTCGGCGCGGTCCGCCGTTTAAGATTATCTTGCTGGACTGCAAACGCCAAAGCGGGCGCAGAACACCGTAACAGGTGATCTGCGCCCGCTTTTTTTGTTGCGCCACATTCTCGGAGTCAGGAAATGGACGAGGCCCTGCAACTGCACCGGCGAATGGATGAATACCGCCAGGACCTGCGCGACCACCTCACAGCCGACCAGGCCAGCTTCGACCGGATCGACGAGCGCCTGCACGCCATCCAGGACGAGCTGAGCGAGCAGGGCAAGGAACTGGTCAGCTTCAAAACCATGGTCAAGATCCTGATCGGCGTGCCGGCCTGGATCGTGGCCGGGGTCACGTTGCTCAAATTGGTTTTGTGAGACGCACCAATGAAACTGTCCGATGCCGCCATCGAATCGGGGGACGTGTTTCTCTTCCACGGCCGGGCCCCGCATTCGCGCCTGATCGAGCTGCACACTGGCAGCGACTTCTCGCACGCCGCCATCGCCCTGACGGTGCCCTGCTTCCCGGGCGGCCAGCCGATCCTGGTGATCGAGGCCCTGGAAGGCAAGGGCGTGCGCTGCTGCCCGCTGGACCGTTACCTGGTCGAATGCGCGGCGGAGAATTGCCGGGTGGACTGGTACGCGGTGGACCCGTGCTGGGGCGCGGAGAGGGGCAAGATGCTCAAGGCCGAGGCCGGCTCCGAGGCGGCCGCCTTCGCGGTCGAGCAGCTCGGCAAGGACTACGTGTCGATGGGCCAGCTCTCCTGGTCTTTTGGCTGGCTCGGCTCGACTTTCCGCCGCCTCCTCGGTTGGTGCCGGCCGGCCGCCAACTTGAACCCGAACCGCTGGTTCTGTTCGGAGCTCGTGGCCGGCTGCCACAAGAAGGCCGGTTTCCCGGTGGACGAGGATCCCGCCCTGATCTCGCCGGCGGACGTGTCGCGCTTTGCCTGGCTGACGTTCCGGGGGCCACTGGAGGCCGACCTATGAAAGCACTTCCTCTGCGGGCTCTCCTGCTTGCAGCAATGCTGTTTCTGTTCCTGACCGCCCCGGCCCATGCCCAATGGGCCCCGGGCGGCTTTTCCTGACCGGACAGTCCCGGAGCGCAGTTCGCGCCCACCAAGCCCTATTACGGCTACCAGCCCTACAAACCCTACAAACCCTACAAACCGTACAAGCCGCTCCAGCGGCCGCCCCGGATCGAGGAGACCAGGGTCAGCGGCAGCGAGGTCCCGGCCTCGGTGCACATCACCGAATACTGGGGCTGGAACATCGATCCGCGCACGCGCCAGAAAGTCAAGGTCGGCTCGGGCGGTACGGGCACGTGCATCCTGGCCGACGGCGGCCAGGCGTGGATCCTCACGTGCAAGCACGTCTGCCCCAAGCCGGGAGAGATCACGGTCCTGTTTGCCGACGGCCGATCGTACTCCGGAACCTGGCTGGCCGCCGATTCGCGGACCGATCTGGCCCTCATCCAGATCGCGGCCAGCGGCGTGCCCGTGGCGCCGATCGCCAGCCGGCATCCCGTCGCCGGCGACCAGGTCATCCAGGCCGGCTATCCCGGCGGCAACCGCCGCGCCCAGGCCGGCGTCGTCGTCGGCTACCAGCAGGGCACGCCCCGAGGCTGGCAGGACGGCACGCGCGTCTTTCTGCCGGGCCTCAGCGCCGATTCCGGCGATTCGGGCAGCGGCGTCATCCTCAAAACGGAAAACGCCCTGGTCGGAGTGATCTGGGCCAAGACCGGCGAGCAAGCGCCCTATGGTCCCGCGGCGGCCGAGGCCGTCGAGTGGAAGGACATCAAGATCTTCGTGGACGTCGCCATGCCGCCGCGGGCCCGGTTCCTCTTGCCCTGGCGGCGCAAGAT
>DATGEF010000019.1:0-5043 GCA_035310405.1 Chloroflexia bacterium
GACCTGTTGTCCGCCGGCCGGACGACGTTGCAGGTGCCGGATGGCTGGGTCCGCGCGGCCATCGCCCGGCCCGAGGCCCTGGATTTGGATCTCCCGGGCGTCAGCACCCGGGTCGCCGCGGTCTGGGAACTCCTGCATAACGAGGGGGTCGGGGTGGTCTTGCCGCTGGTCACGGGGGGCGATCTGGTGGGCGTGCTGCTGCTCGGCCGCAAGCGGGACCAGGCCGGCTTCCTGCGCGAAGAGCTGGATGTGTTGGAGGCGATCGCCGGGCAGGCCGCGCTGGCATTGCGCAACGCGCAGCTGCTGGTGGGCCGCGCCGAGCAAGAGCGCCTGCGCAGCGAGCTCGACATCGCCCGCACCATCCAACGCAACCTACTGCCCGCCCGCCTGCCCGATCTGCCGGGGCTGGAGATCGCGGCCGCGTGTCTGCCGGCCCAGGAGACCAGCGGCGATAGCTATGACCTGGTCGTCGACGAGCACGGCACGCTCCATGTCCTGGTCGCGGATGCCTGCGGCAAGAGCATCCCGGCCGCGATGCTGATCGCCCTCAGCCGTAACACGCTGCGCGGCGCGCTGCGGCGCACAGCCGCTCCGGGCCGCGCGCTGAGCGAGACGAACGAGATCCTGCTACCCGACCTGACGCGGAGCCAGTTCCTGGCGGTCAGCTGTGCCAGCATCGATCCCCAGGCGCGCGAGGTGCGCCTGGCCAATGCGGGCCAGATGTACCCCCTGCTGGCCCGACCCGGCCGCAATGGCACGCCCTCCACCTGTGATTTTCTCGAAACCCCGTTCCCGCGCCTGCCGCTGGGCCTGATGGGCAACCTGGTGTACCAGGAAACCTGCACCCCGCTGCACCCGGGCGACGTGCTGGTCTGCTACAGCGATGGGTTGGTGGACGTGGCCCAGCGCACCGGCGAGCAATTCGGCTTTGATCGGCTGGTCGCTCTGCTAGGCGTGGCCGCCCAGGAGGGCCACGGAGCAGAGGAGATCCTCGCCACGCTGCTCGCCGCGGCCGGCACCTGGGGGGAGCAGGATACGCCGCAGGACGACATTACCCTCGTCGTCGTGCGGGTGTGCGCGCACGAAGGACCGCGCTGATCCCGGCCATCAGATGCCGGCGACGAGGGTGCCGTCCGCGGTGATCGCGGCGTGAGACATGCGCGGTGTGTTGAAGGCCAAGCCGGGCCGGCCCTGGGTATCCAGCAGGATCAGCCCGCCCTCGCCCGGCAAGGCCGCGAGCCGGGCCAGCGCCTGCGCGGCCGCGGCCGGTGGGGCGAGGGCGGCGGGGGGGCCGAGGGCGGCGACGCCCAGGCGGGCCAGGCCCACCTTGAGGATCGCCTCGCCCTGCCCGGTGCTGGAGGCGCCGCCCCAGGCATCGGCATAAAAGCCCGCCCCGACGATCGGCGAGTCGCCCACCCGGCCCGGGTGCTTGTAGAGGCTGCCGGCCGTCGAGGTGGCGGCCGCGATGCGCCCGGCGCTGTCCAGGGCCACCGCGCCCACCGTGTCGCCCAGAGTTGATGTGGAGACGGAAGCCGCTGGGCGGGACAGGGCCTCGCGCCGCAGGGCCTCCCAGCGGGCGCGCTCCCGAGGCACGATCAGCGCGGCGTCGTCCACGATGGGCAGGCCACAGGCCCGGGCGTAGGCCAGGGCGCCCGCGCCGACGAGCATAGAGAAGTCCGGGTGCTCCAGCACGCGGCGGGCCAGGGTGATCGGGTTCGGCACCTGGCGCACCCCGGCGACCGCGCCCAGGTCGAGCGTGCTGCCGTCCATGAGGCCCGCGTCGAGTTCGACGACGCCTGCTTGATTGAGGAAGCCACCCCGCGCCGCGTCGAAGATCGGGTCGTCCTCCATGAGGCGTACCGCCGTTTCCACCGCGTCGAGCGCACTGCCGCCCGCGCGCAGGATCGCCCAGCCGGCCAGCACGGCGGCGCGCACGCCCGCCTGGTGGGCCGCGACCTCGTCGTCGGGGATGTCTCCGGCGCCTCCATGGACCACCAGGGCGCAGGGCGATTCCGGGGCGGCCATTAGCGCAGCAAGACGTAGGTCTGGAGGAAGGTATCTACCCGCTGCACGTAATCGCGGACGGTGGCGGCCTGGAGCCAGCCATGCCCCTCGCCCGCGTAGAGCTGCAGCTCCACCGGCCGGCCCTGCGCCCGCAGGGCGTCATAGATCAGTTGCGCCTGGGCCGGCACGACCACGGGATCGTCGGCGCCCTGCAGGATCAGCAACGGGGCCTGGATGCGGTCCAGGTGGTAGAGCGGCGAGCGGTCGCGGTAAGCGGGGTAGCTGTCGGGCAGTGGGCCGATAAGCTGGTCGAGATAGCGGGCTTCGAGCCGGTGGCAGGTGCGGGCCAGCTCGAAATGGTCCGACACGCCGAACAGGTCGACGCCGGCGCGGAAGCGATCGGGGTAGAGGACCAGCAACTGGAGCACGGCATAGCCGCCGGCACTGCCGCCGATCGGCACAACGCGGTCGGGGTCGATATCGCCCCGCGCGATCATGGCGTCGACCCCGGCCAGGATATCGGCCATGTCGGCCCGGCCCCACTCGCCGTGCTCGGCCTGCGTGAAGGCCCGGCCGTAGCCGGTGCTGCCGCGGTGGTTCGGCAACAGCACGGCCCAGCCGCGCTGCACAAAATACTGGATCACCGGGTTGAACGCCGGCGTCGACTGCCCGGTCGGGCCGCCATGCACCCAGACCAATAACGGCGCACGCTCGCGCACGGCCAGCATCGGCAGATAGAGCAGGCCGGGGATCTCCAACCCGTCGGCCGCCGGCCAGGTGACCGTCTGGGGCGCCACCGCCCCGTCCTGGATGCCGCCGACCGCGCCGCTGGCCAGCACGCGCCAGGCGCCCGTCCGCAGATCGCAGACGACCACCTGGGGGGCGGTGGTCGGCCCGCTATAGCCCGCGAGCAGCGCGTGCCCGTCGGGGGACCAGCGGATGCTGCTATAAACGCCGGCCGGCGCCGCCAGCTCCCGAACCGTGCCACTGGCCACGTCGACGATCGCCAGCTGCCAGCTGCCGGCCAACGTGCGGCCCAGGACGATGCTCCGGCTATCGGGCGCCCAGTCATAGCTGTGGGCGCCCGAGACCCAGGGCGGCGGGCCATGCTCGCCCGCCTCACTCACGAGCGGCCGGGGCCGGCTCCCGTCGCCGTCGGCCAACCAGAGGTTGAGGTAGCCCGTGCGGTCGCTGAGGAAGGCGAGATGCCGCCCATCCGGCGACCAGCGCGGCTGGGTCACGCTCACCCCCGCGTCGCCGGCGACGATGCGGTGCGCGCCGGTCGTCAGGTCGCCGACGACCACGCGGCTCGCATCCCAGCCCATATTCGGGACGTCCCACTCGACCCAGGCCAGGTGAGTCTCGGCGGGGTGCCAGGCCGGGTCGATCACGAAATCCGCGTCGGCCGCGTGGAACCGGGGCCAGGCCCGCTCGCGGGTGGCCACGACGCCGAGATCGGCCGTCTGCCCATCGTCGCTGACGAAGGCGATCTGGGTGCCGCTGGGCGAGAAGGTCGGGGCGAGGGAGTGGGTGCCGGCGATCGTGGCCAGCGCCCGGCCGGGCCCGCCCGTCAGCGGCATGAGCGCGAGGCCGCCCCCTTCCGCGGTGTAGACCACATGATCTTCGGAGACGTCGAACAGCCCCCCGGCATAGGCGGCCGCCGGCGTGGCGGGCGGGTCGCTCGTCAGCTGGAGCAGCGGCCCGCCGTCCAGGGGCACCCGCTGGAGGGCGGCGCGCTTATCGTGGCTGCGCAGGAAGATCACATAGTCGCCCTCCGCCCAATGGGGCTCGCCCAGGTTCTGGATGGCGGCGATCATGCCGGGCGTGATGCGGGGCGGGCGCAGGCCCAGGCGGGTCTTCAGGAGGTCCATGGCGCCAGTCTAGCAGACGGGCGGGCGCTTGTCAAATAGCGGCGCGCCCTTCGTGGATCAGCACTTGCTGAACCAGGCCCGATATGAGACACCCCCCTCCGCCCCGCCCGCCCCCCCGGCCGCCGGCGGCCCCGCCACCCGGTCCGACCGGGGGGCCAGCGGTCGAGGTCGAAGCCGAGGTCATCCCCGGCCTGGCCGCGATCGCCCAGGCCGAATTGGCCGCGCGGGGGGGCCCGGGGCTCGACTTCGTCCCGGCCGCGCGGCCCGAGGTGTTGCGCTTTCGCTACCGCGGCGATCTGCGACTCCTGCTCGATTTGCGCACCGTCGTCGCGGTCTACCTGCTGCGGCGCTTTTCGGTGCCGCGCCCGAAAGGCCTGCTCGACTACCAGCACGTCGCCGCGCTGCTGGCGCTGATCGAGACGGTGCGCCGTCTCGCGCCGCCGGGGGCGTTCCGCACGCTACGGATCAGCGCGGCCGGCGAGGACTCGGCGGTGCTCACCCGCCTCAAAACGGAGCTCGCGGCACGCACCGGCCTGGTCGCCGGGAGCGCGGAGGCCGATCTGCTCTTGCGGCTGCGCCGGGCGGCGGACGGCGCCGGCTGGGAGGTGCTCGTCCGGCTCTCGCCGCGCCCACTGACGGCCCGGCCCTGGCGCGTCTGCAACCAGCCGGGCGCGCTGAACGCCGTCGTGGCGCAGGCCATGGTCGCGCTGAGCGATCCCCGGCCGGCCGACCGCTATCTCAACCTGGTCTGTGGGTCGGGCACCTTGCTGATCGAGCGCCTGGCCGCGGGCCCGGCCGCGCAGGCCGTCGGTTACGACCGGGCCGCGGGCGCGCTGGACTGTGCCCGGGCCAACCTCGCAGCCGCCGGCGTAGCCGGGGCCGTGCGCCTCCTGTGCGCCGAGGCCGGCAGCCTACCCCTGGCCGCGGCCCGCTTCGACGTGCTCACCGCCGACCTGCCTTTCGGGCAGCTGGTCGGCACCCACGGCGAGAACGCGCGTCTATACCCTCGCCTGCTGGCCGAGGCCACCCGGGTCGCGGCGCCCGGCGCCCGCCTGCTGCTGATCACGCACGAGGTCCGCCTGCTCGAAGGGCTGATCGCGGGCCCGGAGATGCGCGCCTGGCAGCTCCAACACACGCTGAAAATCACCCTGCCCTTCAAGACCGGCGG
>DATGEF010000020.1:0-3188 GCA_035310405.1 Chloroflexia bacterium
ACCGAGAAGCGCCGCCCCTGCTCCCCCGCCCCCGCCGCCTCGATCGTCGCGTTCAGCGCCAGCAGGTGCGTCTCCCCCGCGATATTGTTGATCGTCTGCAGCGTGCGGTGGATCAGCCGCGAGCGCGACTCCAGGGTCGTCATCCGCGTGTTCATCTCGCGGACGTTGAGTTCTAGGTCGCCCATGGCTTGCACACTGCCGGCGGCCGCCTCCTGGCCCCGCCCCGCGGTGACCAGGGCGGCTTCCGACGTACTGTCGACTGCCCCGGCCGCGTCGGCGATGTAGCGCGCCTGCTGCGCCAACTCCTCCACCGTCGACGTCACCTGGGTAATGGAGGCATGCTGTTGCTCCAGCGCCCGGACCAGGCGGGAGGCATAATTGGTCAGCTCCTCGGCGGCCGCGTTCAGCCGGCCCGCGAGCGTCGCCGCGCGCTGCTCATGGGCGGCCATATGGGTGTTGGCCGTGCTCAGGTCGGTCAGGCGCCCGGCGACCTCGCCCCGCGCCCGGGACAGGCTGTAGAGCGCGAACGCCCCGCCGCTGAACACCAGCAGCCAGACGGCGAGCCCGGCCCAGCCCAGGCGGGTGTAGATCAGCACGGTCAGCAAGGTCGGGATGTAGGCGATCGCTTCGACGGCCCAGGCCGCGCGCTGGGTGACCCGCAGCGTCACCAGCCCATGGCGCAGATTGTTGGCCAGACTATTGGCCCCCAACGCAAGCACTTCGTTGATCACGCGCACGACCACGATCGCCAAGGCCAGGGCCAGCAGATCCCGGCCGGTGAGGTGCGCCAGGGATGCGGCGCCGCCGGCCCACTGGTAGGCCAGGCCGCCACCAATGGCCATCAAAGCGGTCATCCCGGCGTTGCGGAAGGCGGCCCAGTTGCTGAGCTGGCGATTGGTCAGCCGCCAGCGGATACTGGGCGGGATGGCCACCAGCCCGGCCGCCCAGGGATTGATCAAAATCATCGCCGTGTAATACGCGGTCGATTCCAGGCTCACATAGGTAATGGCAGCAAGGGACGCGCCCGGCAGCGTGGCGCCGACCGCGTCCAGGACCACGGAGAGCGCGGCCAGGACCCCGGTGAGCACCCACTGCTCGCCCGACAGCGGGTGCCCAGCCAGGCCCGCGAGCACCGCGCCGATCCCGGCCAGGCCCACCAGGCCGGCGTATATTTTGCGCGGCAGCGAAAAGGGGGCGCTCGTCGGGGCGTTAGTCATGGGCCGCGTCCTCTGCGCCGGCGGCGGGCGCGGGCGTGGCCCGCGTAAAGACCGCCATTTGGGTCGGCGCGCCCACTTCCGGGTCGTCGGGGCCGACCGGCGCGAAGCGGACGGCGTAGCCAAAACGGGCCGCCACGGCGGTCGCCCAGGCCTGGAATTCGGCGCGGCGCCACTCAAAGCGGTGGTCGCGATGGCGAAATTGGCCGGCCGGCAAGGTCTCCCAGCGCACATTGTACTCCGCATTCGGCGTGGTCAGGACCACGGCCCCGGGCCGGGCAAACTCGAACAGCACGCGCTCGAAGGCCGCCAGGCGGGGCGGGTCGAGGTGCTCGATCACTTCGACCACCGCCGCGGCATCATAGCCGGCCAGGCGGGCGTCGCGGTAGGTCAGCGCGCCCTGGATCAGCGCGACCCGCCCCTGGTCCTTGCGGGCCAGGCGGTCCAGATGCAACCGCTCCCGCGCCTGCTCCAGCACCCGGGGCGCCACATCCAGGCCCAGGATCGCCGTGAACTCGGGCGCCTTGAGCAGCTCGCGGATCAGCCGGCCCTCGCCACAGCCCAGGTCGAGCACGCGCCGCGCCCCGATCGCCTGCAACGCGGCGACGACGGCGCCCAGACGCTGCTCGTGCAGGCTGATCCGCTTTTCGACGGCGGCTTCTTCCTCGGCCTGGGCCGCCGCCACACTATCCGGGTCGGGGTTGTCTTCCTCGGCCAGCCGGGCCAGCGCGGCGCGGGCCAACGGCCGCTGGTGCTTGAGATAGCGGTGCGTAATCAGCGCGCGGGCCGGGTGGGTGGCCAACCAGCCCGCGCCATGGCGCAGGAGCTTTTCCACCTCTTCCTCGCCGACCCAATAGTGCTTCTCGTCGTCCAGCACCGGCACGAGCACATAGAGGTGGCTCAACAGGTCGCGCAGCCGCACGGTCCCGGCCAGGTGGACCGTGTAGTACGCGCTCGCGCCCCACGCGGGGAACTGCGGGTCGAGTGCATGCGGGACCACGCTGACCTCGTAGCCGAGCGGCTCGAAGAGGCGGCGGAGCAAGGCGTCGCCCTCCCGGCACGGCACGACGGCGAGCGTCGCCTCCAGGGGCAGCGGCTGATCGGCCAGCGCGGGCCGCTCCCGGCTGCGCCCCGCCAGCGCCGTGCCGAACACCTGCGCGATCGCCACGCTCAAAAACGAGGAGGCGACATAGGGCCGGTCGTTGACATACTGGTCCAGCGTGGCCACGCCGCGATCCTTGCGCACCAGCGCCACCGGGTCGACATCCAGCAAGAGCGCCGCGGTGCAGCGCGCCGGCCCGACCTCCGGATAGAAGACATGCACCTGGCCGAAAGACAGCGGAAAGGCCTGGCTGCGCGCGGGGTTTTTATGCAGCAGGTAGCCCAGGTCGGTGGCCGGCGTATGAGTCGTGGTCAGGGTCAGCAGCATCGGCGCTCCTCCGCGGTCGCGGGCCAGGTGGGCGGCCGGCGGGCTGAGCCCGCCGCTGCTTATTATACCATGGTTTGGCCCTCGCCCGTAATTCCGCAACCGGGGCACTTTTTCGATGTGGTATAATCGAAGAGATGTCCTGTATCCGACGGATCAGCACTCCGTTGCTGATCGCTGACCGCTGAAAGCTGATCGCTATGTCCACTCCCGCGCGGTGGCGCGCCTATATTTGCTGTGGGCCCAATTGCACACAGCGCCGCTCGCCCGGCCTGATCGACGTCATGCAGCGCGAGGTCGACCGAGCCGGGCTCGCGGCTGACGTCGAGGTGCTGCCGGGCGGCTGCCAGAAGCACTGTGAGCGCGGCCCCTCGCTCGTCATCTGGCCGGGGCCGATCTACTACGAACAGGTCGACCCGAGCCGGCTGCGGCGCATCGTGCGTGAGCAGTTGGGCGCCGGCTGCCCCATCCGCGAGTGGTTCTACCAGGAGGAGATCCCCCAGCGCGATCTCCGGCCCAGGTATCCGTCCCCCCCGCCCGCGCCCCCG
>DATGEF010000021.1:0-5231 GCA_035310405.1 Chloroflexia bacterium
ACCCCGACGGTGACCGGCACGCCGACCCTGACCGGTTCGCCGACCACCACCGGCACCACCACCCCCACCGCCACGACAACTCCGCTGCCGCCGGGGACCGCCGCGGCGACCGGGACGGCCACCCCCAGCGGGACGGCGACCCTCCTGCCCGGGACGGTATCGGCGTCGGCCACGATCACGCCGACGCCGTCGGCGACCGCCACTCAGCCCACGGCTACGCCCCTGGCGACCTGCGGCCCGGGCTCGAACTATGTCGCCAGCCCGTCCTCCGGCGCCGTCCTGGTGCCCGGGACTGATCTGGTGCCTGGATCGCAGTGCAATGAATGCACAACCACGATCGCCCTGCCGTTCGCCTACACGCTTTATGGCCGCGCCTTTAGCAGCGCCATCCTGGGCGACAACGGCAGCCTCGGCTTCCAGGCCAACCCCAACACCCAGCGGGACTATTGCTCCTACGCCCCGGGATTCGCCTATGCCATTCTGCCCTACCAGGATGACCTGACGATGGATCCCAACGCCGCAGCGGGGCTGGGGATTTATACCTCCGTGAGCGGGGTCGCGCCCAGCCGGATCTTCAACGTCGAGTGGCGGGCGCGCTATGTCCATGGCGGGCAGGCCAACTTCGAGATCCGCCTGTACGAAGGTCAAGATCGCTTCGATCTCGTCTATGGACGCGTCGACGAAGGTGGGCGGTGGGCCGCGGTCGGCGTCCAGCAGGCGATGGCCGGCCACCTCACCCAATTCTCCTGTGATACGGCCGCCCTCTATCCCGGCCTGCAACTGGCCTTCCAGCCCTATGCCTGCGGCCAGGCGACTTTTACGCCCACGCCCACGCCGACCCCCTGGCCCACCTGCGGCGCCGGGTCGCATTACTTCGTCGACGCCGCGACCGCCGTCCCGCTGGTGCCAGGTACCACCCTGATCGGCGGCTCCCAATGTGATGATTGCGTGGTATCTGTCGCCCTGCCGTTCCCTTACGCGATCTACGGGCAGCCGTTTAGCACGGTTCTGGCCGGATCGAATGGCACCCTCGGGTTTGACATTAACAGCAACGATCCCACGACCTTTTGCCCACCCAGTAACGAATACAGTAATGTGATCTGGCCCTATTGGGCCGACCTCGATCTGCGGGCGGCGATCGATCCCACCCTGGGCATTTACACCTCCGTGAGTGGTACGGCGCCCAACCGCGTCTTCAACATCGAATGGCGCGCCTGCCGCTACGCCGCCGGGTCCTGCGGGGGGCCGGCGAACTTCGAGGTCCGCCTGTTCGAGGGCCAGGATCGCTTCGATGTGATCTACGGCCCGACATCCCCCAGTAATCGCCAGACGGTGATCGGCGTGCAGCGCCGGGATCTAGGCGAGATCACCCTCTATGCCTGTGATCCCACCAATCTGCCCGCCGGCCTGCAGCTTAGCTTCCATTCCTATGCCTGTGGGGCGCCGACCTATACCCCCAGCCCGGTCGCCACCGCCTGGCCCACGGCCACGGCGACCGCGACGGCCACGGCCACCGCCCCGCCGCCCAGCCCCACGGCTACGGCGACCAGTACGGACACGGCGACCACCACGCCCACCGCCTTCCCGACTTGCGGTCCGGGGGCCGAGTACGCCATCGTCCTGGGCACGGCCACGATCGTGCCGGGCACGACGGACACCGGCAACCATGGCGACGACCGGGTCACCACCCTGCTACCGCCCTTCCCGGTCACGCTTTACGGCCAGACGTTCGCCACCGTCGCCGTCAGTTCCAACGGCAACCTGCAGTTCAGCAGTAGCAACCCCGTGTTCGACAATGTCTGCGCGCCAACCGGCGCCTTCAATTACGCCGTCATGCCTTACTGGGATGACCTGCGCACCGATGGCGTCGGCACCGGCATCTTCACCTCGGTGAGCGGCGCGGCGCCGAACCGCATCTATAATATTGAATGGCGCAGCTGCATCCGCCCGGCCAGCGGCACCTGCACGGCGGCCGATACGAATTTCGAGGTCCGGCTGTACGAAGGACAGGACCAGTTTGACATCGTCTACGGCCCGCTGGTCCAACATGGCAGCGGCGCGACGGTCGGGGTGCAACGCGCCAACGGCCTGAGCAGTACGTTGTTCGCCTGCAACACCGCGGTGCTCAACCCGGGATTGCAGCTCCGCTTCCAGCCGCTCGCCTGCGGCGCCCCGACCGCGACGCCCACGGCGACCGCCACCGCCACCCGCACCCCGCCGCCGTCGCCCACGCCCAATCCCTGCGCCAATTATGACGTGAGCCCGGCGACCGGGACGATCGTCGCCGGCGTCACCGATCTCGGTCTGCACTGTGACGACTGCACCACCACCCTCACCCTGCCCTACGCCTATCAGCTCTATGACCAGGCCTTCACGACGGTCCAGGTGGGCTCCAACGGCACGCTGTCGTTCGGTACCGCGAACAACGCGACGGCCAGCAGCTGTTTGCCCGTGGATCTGGGCACCTATGAGATCTTCCCCTATTGGACCGACCTGGATGTCACCGCGAACCGGACCGGCTGCCCGGCCGGGGGCTGTGGCGTCTTCACCTACCTCGACGCCCAGAATGTCTTCTACATCGAGTGGCGGGCCGTGACCTATGGCGCCAACCAGCCGGTCGACTTCGAGGTCGTGCTCTATCCCAACGCGACCTACTTCGACGTGGTCTATGGCGTCGTCCCGCCGACGACGAATTACACCATCGGTGTACAGCGGGATACCAGCAACGCCACCTTGTTCTCCTGCAACAGCGCCAGCGTGACCGCCGGCACGCGCTTGCGCCTGGCGCTGGGCGGCGCGTGCGCCACGAGCACGCCCGTGCCGACGGCGACGAGCACGAGCACCGCGACCCAGCCGCCCACAAGCACCCCGACCATCACCAGCACCCCGACCAACACGGCCACCGTCACCAATACGCCGACCAATACGGCGACCAACACGGCGACCAACACGGCCACCGCGACCAACACGCCGACCAATACGGCGACCAACACGCCGACCAATACGCCCACGGCGACCAATACTCCCACCAACACCGCCACGGCGACCAACACGGCGACCAATACACCAACCAATACGCCCACGGCGACCAATACTCCCACCAACACCGCCACTGCCACCAAGACACCCACCAATACGCCGACCAATACGCCCACCGCGACCAATACGGCGACGAAGACGGCGACCAACACGCTCACCGCGACGGCGACGCCCACGGCCACCAACACGGCGACCAACACCGCCACCAGCACGTCGACCTGGACCCCGACGGCCACCAATACCGCCACCCGCGCCGCCACGGCGACGGTTACTAATACGGCGACGCCGGCCTGTGTGCCCGTGCCGCTCTATCCCCACTATAAGGATCTACCGCTGGTCCTCGACGGCCTCCAATTGACCGCGAATCAGCCGCCGCCCACCTCGTTCCAGCTGTCCGGCATGGGCCAGCGTTGGTACTCGGCGATCTACGCCGCCACGACCTTCACCCCGGGCGATTGGCAGTTCCTGGTCCACGGCACCAGCTGTGCGGTTTCCCGCTTCCCCGACGTTATCGTCTATCACCTCGACGCTGTGGACCCCGACGGCAGTAACCCCACCCCGATCGGGACCCCGCTGAGCCGGACCTACCAGCCTGGGGTCTGTAGCGCCTGGAGTAGCCTCGTGGACTTTACCCCCGGCGGGACCGGGGCGGTCCAGCTCGTCAATCGCCGCCTGCGGCTCTGGACCGAGCTCAATCAGGGGTCGCCGGTGATCGCCATCGATAACCTGACCTACCTGAGTCTGCCGGCCGTCAACGGCGTCTGCCCGCCGCTGCCGCCCACCAATACCCCCACCCTGACGGCCACCGCGACGCCCTCGCCGACGAATACGCCGAGCACCAGCGCGGTGAGCTGGACCGCCCTCGTCGGCGCGACGGCCAGCGGCAGTACCCTGACGCGCAGCGCCCCGGGCTTTAGCTGGGACATGGGCGGCATCTCGCTGCAGGCGATCGTGCGCGGGGCCGGCTATGTCGAGAGCACGGCCAGTTCCACCAGCGGCTGGAAGATGTTCGGCCTGGGCATCGGCAACGACAACGCCCAGTACGACGATATCGATTTTGCCCTCGAAATGCAAAATGGCGGCGGCGTGCGCATCTACGAGAACGGCGTGCTCAAAGCCGATCAGCCGGCCACCTACACCGTCGGCACCGTCTTCCGCGTCGCCGTCGAGACGCCCGTGGCCGGCCCCATGGTCCGCTGGTACAAGGATGGTACCCCCATCTATACCGATACGCTGCCCCTGCTGAGCTATCCGCTGCGGCTCGACACCTCGCTCTACAACCAGGGGGCCGAGATCGCCGGCGGCTCGATCTACGGTATCCAGGGCTTACAGCTGATCCCGCTCGACGCGTCGCCCACGCCGACGGCCACGCCGACGCCTGGCGGCAAAACGCCCCCGCCCGGTACGCCGGCCCCCGTGACCACCGGCCCTTCCGCGACGCCGACGACGACCGCAGGGCCATTCGCCGATGTCCCGGCGGACGATCCCCTGGCCGGCCCGGCCTGGTACCTGGCCAGCCGGGGCATCGTCGCCGGGTACGCCGATGGGCGGCTGCGCCCGGATGCCGTGCTCACGCGTGGGCAGGCCATCCAGCTGGTGGTCCGCGGCAGCCGGCTCGTCGTCGCCAGCCCCGGGCTCCCCTTTGCCGATGTCCCGCCGGCCGGCCCCTTCGCGGCCGCGATTGCCGCCGCGTCGGCGGCCCAGCTCGTCGGTGGCTACCCCTGTGGCGGGCCGGGCGAGCCCTGTAATGCGCAGCAGGACCCCTATTTCCGGCCCGCCGCCCCCATCACACGCGCCCAGCTGGCCGCCATCGTCGTGCGCGCCGCCGGTTGGAGCCTGGTCCGCCCCGGCACCGCGCCGTTCGCCGACGTCCGCGCCGCCGACGCGGCCTACCTGGCCGTCGCGACCGCGGCGTGCCATGGCCTGATCGCCGGCTACAGCTGTGGCGCGGGGGGCCTGCCCTGTGACGCCGCGGCCCGCCCGTACTTCCGGCCGCAGGGCGGGGTGACCCGCGGCCAGGTCGTGCGGGTCTTATACCGGCTCCTGACCATGGAGCAGGAGTGTGCCCTGCCGGATGCATCTGGCGGCCCCTGATCGGGACAAACGGCCCATGGGAGGGGGTCGCTCTTCAAGATCCGCCGGCGCCGGAACATGCGCCGCAATCGATGACACAAGAAGTGCCGAAGAAGTGC
>DATGEF010000022.1:0-7986 GCA_035310405.1 Chloroflexia bacterium
AGCATTGGGATGGGCAGGCCTGGAGCCGGGTGCCCAGCCCCAATCCTGGCCCCACCGGCAGCCGCCTCGCCGCGATTACCGTGCTGGGGTCCGACGACGCCTGGGCGGTCGGCAGCACCGGCACGGCGCGGGGCCCGCAAACGCTGGTGCTCCACTGGAACGGCCGGTACTGGCTCCAGGTGCCCAGCCCCAACGGCGATCTCGCCACCCAGGGGCTGAACGCGGTCGCCGCCGCCGGGCCGCTGGATGTCTGGGCGGCCGGCGACGGCCTGATCGCCCGCTATGCCAGCCCCTGTGCCCAGGTCGCCAACCCCGTGGCGCGCGTCGCCGACCCCCAGGACCCCGCCGCCACCTATTTCGCGCCGACGGGCCACACCCTGCGTGAGCCCTTCCGCCGCTACTGGCAAGCGCAGGGCGGCCTGGCGCAGTTCGGCTATCCGCTCACCGAGCCTTTCCCGGAGATCAACCCGGCCACCGACCAATTGTATACCGTGCAATACTTCGAGCGCGCCCGCTTCGAGTACCATCCCGAGAACCTCGGCACGCCCTACGCCGTCTTGCTGGGCCTGCTCGGCCGCACGATCACCGCGGACCGCGCGGGGGACCCGCCGTTCGCGGCCCGGCTCCAGGCGGACGCCGCCGGCCGCTGGTTCCCCCAGACGGGCCACACCCTGGCCCCGGCCTTCCTGGCCTACTGGGATCAGCACGGCGGCTTGCCAGTCTACGGCTACCCGATCAGCGAAGCCTTCACCGAACCGAGCCCCACCGATGGCCAGCCGTACCTGGTGCAGTATTTCGAGCGCAACCGCCTGGAGTACCACCCGGAGCTGCCCGAACCCTACCGCGTCAGCCTGGGCCTGCTCGGCACGCAGCTGCTCCAGGCCCGCGGCTGGCTGCCGTGAGCACGAAGTCCTGAGTGGCAAGTAAAAGGGCGGAATTTCGTGATTACTCCCCAGCCGTAAACGGCGGGGCTTCTACGGATTGAGTACCGATGCTCGCTAATCCACGAGCAAGGATGTTCAGGGCCGCATTATGATCGCGGTCCCAGCTCCCACCACAGCACGGACACGCATAGGTCCGCTCCGACAGGGGTATCTTTTGCCGATGCCCGCAAGCGTGGCAATCCTGGGACGTGTACGCAGGATTCACCGCTATGAAGCGACGACCGGCCCATGCTGCCTTGTACATCACATAGCTGCGAAATTGCGTCCACGCCGCGTCACTAATGCTCTTGGCTAGGCACCGATTATGCACCATCGTGCTGGGCACCAATGCCTCCATCGCGATGACCTGGTAGCGATCCACCACATCGCGGCTGTGCTGATGCGCGTGATTGCCGCGCTGGAAGGCGATCCGCTCATGCACCCGTGCGATTCGTTTCCGCTGCTTCCGCCGGGCGGGGGTACCCTTTTCGAGTCTGGCGTGTTTGCGCTGCACTTTGGCGAGGGCCTTTTCTTCGCGGCGAAAGAAGCGCGGGTTGGCGATCGGCTCCCCGGTGCTGAGAGTGGCAAACGTGTGCAGGCCCAGATCAATGCCCACCTTGTCGGGTTGGATCGGAAGCGGCGCTATTGCCAGTTCACACACAATCGCGACATACCACTTACCCGTGCTGCTGAGAGACACATTGACCGTTTTGGGCGTACCATCCAGGGGGCGGTGCAAGACGACTTGCACGTTGCCGATCTTGGAGAGATAGAGCCGGTCCCCGGTCAGCTTGACCCCGTTGCCGTACTGGGGATACGTGAGGGAGTTGTACCGGCCCCGGCCGCGGAAGCGCGGATAGCCAGGGGTCTCCCCCGCCTTGACCCGGCGGAAGAAAGCCGCAAACGCCAGATCGATCCGCACGTTGACGTTTTGTAGGACGAGGCTATGGACAGCGGCCAGGGCGGGCCGTTCCTGCTTGATGAACGGCAAGTAGGCTTGTTGATCGTACAAACTGACCGAGACACCGAACTCTTCCCAGTACAGCATCCGCTGTTCGAGCAGATGGTTGTACAACCAGCGGCACTCGTCAAGCTGACGGAGCAACGTGGTCTCCTGCGCGGGCGTGGGATAGATCCGGTACTGGAAGGTTTTACGCATACCCAATTATAGCGCAATTTTAAGGACTTGCCAAATCTCCTTAAAACTGCTAACCAGACTGGCTCCGCAAAGGCGGCTGTATCCCCAGGTCTAAAGTCAGGGGAATTAGCCGCTATAGCATTCGTTAAGGCCGCCCCAAGTCTGTCCAGTGGGCCCCGCCATCCGTGGTGCGGAAGATATGCTGCGCTGTGGCAAACCAGCCGTGGGACGGGTCCGCGAAGTGGATGGATTCCAGCGCCGGCAGGCTGGGATTGAAGCCCAGCCCAGGCACGGGCGTCCAGTGGGCCCCGCCATCGGTAGTGCGATAGAGCAGGCCGCTATCGAGGCTGACCCATCCGGTCGCCGGTGTGGAGAACACCAAATCGCGCACAGCGCCCTGGGGCAGCGCCCCGCCAGACCCGCCAGCCGCCAGCAACCGCCAGTGGGCTCCAGTGTCCGCCGATCCATAGAGCCTTGTGGCGGCGCTACCCACCTCGGGCGGCCGATCACACAGCAGCCAGACATACCCCGGCGCGTGTGCCGCGACCCTTTCGATCACAGTACCGGGGCTTCCACACGGGCCGGAACGGGGCTGCCACCGCTGGCCGGCGTCGGCGGTGGCGATCAAGCCGGAGGGGGGCCAGTCCAACGGCGCACCTCGAGCATTGAGCCAGGCCATCGTGGGCGTGCTGCGCATCAGTTGGACGTCCCCGGCCAGTAGGAAGGGTCCCGCGGTAGGCTGCCAGGTGGTGCCGTTGTCGGTCGAGGCCAGCAACGCTAATGGACAACTGGAGATCATGGTAAAGGTCGGCGAGCAGGTGACTTCGACCGCCCAGACACTGCCGGGCTGGGGAGCCAGGGCCACGATGGCGCCATAACCACTATCATCTGCCCAGGAACGGCCGCCGTCATGGGTGGTGAATAGGCCGGGTCCAAACGCCCAGCCATCGCGGGCATTGGCGAAACGGAGATGACTCACCATCCCCGGGCCGGGCGGATCACGACTCTCAGGGTTGCTCGCTTCCAGGGCGCTCCGGGTCTGCCAGGTCTGACCCCCATCGGTCGTTGCCATCACGCGCACCGGACACGGCTCGGCGGCAGCGCAGGTCGCCAGCAGCGCCCACCCCTGCCGGCGATCCAGAAAGGTGAGGTCCCGGAGGGTCGGAGGACCAGCTGGCGAGGTCAGGGACGGAGGACGAGGTTCCGGCGCGCGGGGCGGGCCGGATAGCCAATGGAGCGCGGCTACAATCCGGAACAACTCCGCCCTGGTGACATCGGCGTGGCCGGTGAGCGAAATCTGTGTATTATCCCAGACGAGAGTCAGCGAACGATACCCATCTTGTTCCCAATAGCGGCCCGGAAAGGGTCCGATTTGCACATTGGCGCCCGAATCGTCGCGTAGCCCATGGATGGGCGCGCGGTTCTCGGCAATGACTAAGGCGGCCGGCGACGCCGGGGATCGGTAGGCCTGCACCAGCCCATAGAGATCGCGACAGGGGCCAGTAGTGGGGATGAGCCAGGCCGGCAGAGTCGCCGGGCGGAACAGCCGGTAGGGCAGTTGGGGCACCAGCGCCTGCCAGTAGCGGTCGAGGCCCGCCGCGGGGTCCGCGGGAGGAGGCCGCGGGGCGCCGCGATCAGGGGTAAGAGGGGCGAAGCGAAAGAGCGCTGGATCGAGAACCGGGTGGATGGTCAGCGATGTATAGGCCCACTCGTTCTGGAAGAATCCTTTCTCCGTCGCCATGTCCAGGCGGGTGCCCACGTGGAGATAGGTCTGTTGATCCAGCAGAATGGTCAGATGCCGCAGCAAGGTCGGATAGGATCGACCGGGCAGCAGAGTCCAGTCGAGCAAGTAGGCCGCCCGGCCAGCGACGGTCACGGTGCTGGTCACCGTCACCGCGAACTCCGGCCAATCGACGAGGGACAGCAGTTCCCCCAGAGCGGGCGGCCGGTAGAGGATCGCGGATGGATCGATCGCGGCCTGTCGCGTGATCTCGGTGTGGCGATAGAGCGGATCGTACTGCCAGCGCGTCGTGCCATCCGTCACCGCGGTCAGCCCGTCGCGGATAGTGATCCGCTGGCGCTGCGGCCCCTGAACCCAGATCTCTTCCTGCCAGGGAGCAAAGGGCGCTGGCCCGAGGCAATTCCCCCTACCGGCTGCCACCCCATGATAGCTTACAGCCGGGTCCGCCGCCGCCTGCTCAGCACGAGCAATCAGATCAGTCGCACTCAAAACGGGGGGGCCAGGCGCCACACGGGCCGGGCGGGGCGAGTCTGGCCCGGCGGCAGGCGGGAGGCCCGACCACCCGGCACTTTCTGTGCGTCGCGCGGCCGATCGCACCGTGGCCAAGGCGAGCGGTGAAGGTGGCGGCCCCACCCGGGCCGTGGCTGGGGCGCGCGCGGGGGCCGGGGTCGCCGTGACTTCCCCGGTGGCCCCGGGGAAGGTACGAATCCTCCAGCCGCCAGCCGTTAGGCTGCCGAGGACCAGGAGCGCGAAGATCAGTATACGCCGGCCGCGCCGCCTAGCCGGTGTGGCCGATGGGTTGCCGCGTTCCTCCGTATACCGTAAATCGCCAGGTTGCATAGGCCGATTGTAGCAGCAAAAGCACCTACAGGATAGCGATAAAGCGGGCAGAAAAGCGGGCAAAAAATCCGCTTGCATGGGTGGTGACGGGAGGTGGATTAACAGTCATGCGGGCTGTGGGAGAGGGCTCTGCCCTCGAAATACTCGCCTCACGACCCGGCGTGGGATCGGGCCCACCCGCGCGGCAACAGCGTCGAGGGCAGCGCCCTCTCCCACAGCCGTTTTAGGCGCGGTGGCTCATCACCTACGCCCCGTTGCATACACGATCGGTCCGCTCCTGAGCTTCCCTGGAGGGCAGGTGGCAGGAATGCTCCCGCGCCGCCTATACGCATCAGCCTAAGAGGCTAGGGCTGCTAGTGCAGGATCAAGCCAGCTATTGGGGAATGAGGAGTGAGCACCCCCAGGTGCGAACGGGTCGCGCCCCGCCGTTCGCACCTGGGGGTGCTCACTCCTCGATACATAACCCCAACCGGTCGCCGGAACCTGCACTAGGAGACAACTTGCGGCGACCCGCCCTCGCCGCCCCGTAGTGACAACCGCCAGCCCGCGAAGGCGGGCTTCGTCTGCGTAGCCGCGGCTTCAGCCGCTAGGCCGCCCGGCCTCACCCGTGCAGCGGCCCCGGCCCCACCAGCCCGTCGAGCCGGTCGACCAGGTCGGCCAGCACGCCGAAGGCGCGCTCGACCGGCTCCGGCGCCGTCATGTCGACGCCGGCCAGGCGCAGGGCGTCGATGGAGTAGAGGGAGTTGCCGGCCTTGAGGAAGTCGAGGTAGCGCTGCGCGGCCGGGGCGCCGTCGCGCAGCACGCCATCGGCCAGGGCGGTCGCCGCGGAGATCCCGGTCGCGTACTGGTAGACATAGAAGTTGGCGAACAGGTGGGAGAACTGGGCCCACAGAATCCCGGCCCGCGCCTCGTCGATCGCCATGGCGGGCCCGTAGCCTTCGCGTAACAGGTCGATCATAATCGCCGACAGGGCGCTGGCGCTCAGCCCTTCGCCACGCTCCACCCGGGTGTGGCATTCCAGCTCGAACCGCGCCAGAGTCGGCATGATGAAAAAGTAGCGGTAGAAATTGGCCAGCGCCTCGGCCAGCAGCTCCAGCTGGAATTCGGCATCCGTGTGGGTCTGCAGCAGATGAGCGCGCACCAGGGCCTGGTTGAAGTTCGAGGCGGTCTCGGCCACGAACATCGAGTAGCGGCCGTAGACGGGCGGCTGGGTCTGCCAGGTGAAATAGGAGTGCATCGAGTGGCCGAGCTCATGGGCCAGGGTACTCAGCGTTTGCAGCGTGTCATCGTAATTCAGCATCAAGAACGGGTGGGTGCCATAGACGCCGCTGGAGAAGGCCCCGCTGCCTTTGCCCTGGTTGGGATAGGCGTCGACCCAGCGCTCAGCCCCGACCCCGCGGCGCATCGGCTCGACGTACTCGGCCCCCAGCGGGGCCATCCCGGCGCAGATCGTCGCGACGGCCTCCGGATACGGGATGGGGTGTTGGGTGCGGACCAGGGGCACATGCAGGTCATAGACCGCCAACGTGTCGACTCCGAGCGCCCGGCGGCGGATCTCAAAATAGCGGTGCCACACCGGCAGATGGCGGCGATAGGTGTCGAGCAGGTTATGGAACACCTGGGCCGGGATGTTGTCCGCCCCCAGGGCGGCGTCGAGCGCCGTGGGGTAGTGGCGCGCCCGTGCGTAAAAAACGTCCCGCTTGATCGCCCCGACCAGGGTCGCCGCCATGGCGTTCTTGACGCTCAGATAGCCGTCGGCGTAGGCCTCCCACGCCGCCTGTCGCACCGCCCGGGTGCGACTGCGGATCAGCGGCCAGACGGTGCTCTGGGCGATTTCCACGGCCGTGCCATCCTCATCCGGGATCGTGGCGAACTTGAGGTCGGCGTCTTCGAGCGTGAAGTGGATCCGCGCCGGGCTATACATGACGTCGCCGGCCAGGGCCAGCAGGTCTTCGACTTCCGCGGAGCGGATATGATCGCGGTGCTGATCCAGGGTCGCGAAATAATGGGCGTAGATCCCCAGGCCCGGCGTATCGGCGACCAGGGTCTGGCGGCGCTCCGGCGGGATGGCCAGGATCTCGGGCTCGACAAAGGCCACCGCCCCGGCGACCCGCGCCGCGAGGCTCCCCGCCTGCTCATTGCGCGCGGTATAGACCTGGTTCGTGCTGTCGCCCGCCAGTTGCATGCCGGGGTACAGGACGAGGCGGTCGGCCAGGGTCAGCAAGGCGTCGCGGGCCTGGAGTCCTTCCAGCAGCGTGGCGCCCGACTCGCCCAGCGTGCCGCGAAAGCGGGCCATCCCGGGGATGGCGGCGTGGGCTTGCGCGCACGCGGCCTCCCAGGCCGCGTCCGACGGATAGACGCTCGCCAGGTTCCATTGCCGTTCTTCCGTTACTTCGCTGCGCTGCGGCAGGGTCTTCGCCATGAGGGAGTTCTCCTTTGAACAACGGTTTGAGATATAGACGTCAGGCGCGGGCGGCCCAGGCGGCCTGGATGCCCCGGTGGGCGGCAATGCCGTCCAGGTACTGGCGCCGCCGCACCGGGTCGCCGATGCGCGCCGCCCGCTCCTGCAACAACCCGTGCATCGTGGTCAGGACCGACTCGGCGCGGGCGGTAGTCGCCGCGTCCGTCCCCGTCGCCCGCAGCACGTCGTAGCAGGTCAAGTAGACCCGTAAGGGCTCTTCGACGCCCTCGATCCCGTTGGCCGTGATCCAGGCCAGGATCTCGTCGACGTAGTCCCGGGCCGGCGCGGCTCGTCCCTCGGCCAGCGCCACGCGGGCCAGCCCGGCGAGGGTATCCATGGTCAGCGCGTCCTGTCCCGCTTCGCGGCGCAGCTGGAGCGTCTTCTGATACGCGGCGGCGGCGGCGGCCAGATCGTGCAGCCCCTCGCACGCCTGGCCGAGGTAGTTCAGGGCATAGATCTCGCTCTGGCGGTCGCCGATGGCCCGCGCGATACTCAGCGCCTGCTCGCAGGCGTGCCGGGCGGCCGCATTCTCGTCGAGGGCATGATAGACCTGCGCCAGGTTCACCTGGCTCACGCCTTCGCCCTGGCGATCGTCGATCTCCCGGCAAATTTCCAGCACCTCTTGCTGGGCCCGCAGGGCGGCCGGGGCATCGCCCGATTCCAGGTAGGTAATTCCCAGGTTGCTTAAGGCGAACCCCTCGTTCTTGCGGTCGCCGACCTCGCGGAAGATCTTCAAGGCCTGCTCGCCGTAGGTGCGCGCCGTTTCGAGGTCGCCCAGAGTCGTGGAGATCAGCCCCAGATTGTTGAGGGTCTGCGTCGCCCCGGCGCGGTTGCCAGTGGCCTGGAAGATGGTCAGCGCCTGCTCACAATACTCCCGCGCCGT
>DATGEF010000023.1:0-3205 GCA_035310405.1 Chloroflexia bacterium
ATAGCTCACCTGCCCCGGGATCAGGATGCCCTCGACGTAATACCACATGCTGAGGGCCAGGAGCAGCGCCCCGCCGATGATGAGTCCCGCCCGGGCGCGGCTCATGATCCGGCCGGCAGCGCGCGAAAATCGGCGCCGGCGGAGCTACACGCGGCGATCAACGCCTGGAACAGCTGGAGCCCGTCGGCCCCCCCAACCAGCGCCTCCCCCGCCCGCTCGGGATGCGGCATCAGGCCGAGCACGTTGCCGGCCGGATTGCACACGCCGGCGATCGCCTGGCTCGATCCGTTCGGGTTGGCCACCGGCGTCACCTCCCCGTCGGGCGCACAATAGCGCAGCACGATCTGCCGGTTGGCGGCGAGCGCGGCCAGGGTTTCCGGCGCCGCGAAGTAGCGCCCCTCGCCGTGCGCGATCGGCAGCCGCCAGATCGTGCCACCGGCGACGCCCTGCGTAAACGGCGTGGCCTGGGCGCCGGGCTCGACCCGCACATGGATTTGCCGGCAGGCGAAGGCCAGTTCCTGATTGCGCAGCAGGGCGCCCGGCAGCAGGCCGGCTTCCGCCAGGATCTGGAAGCCGTTACAGATCCCCAGCACCGGCCCCCCGGCCGCGGCATAGGCCCGCAGCGGGGCCATGACCGGAGAGAAGCGGGCAATGGCGCCGCAGCGCAGATAATCGCCGTAACTGAAGCCCCCGGGCAGGATCAGGCAGTCGTACGCGGCCAGTTGGGTCGCTTCGTGCCAGACGGCATCCGTCGCCACCCCGAGCACTTCGTTTAATAAGTACAGACAATCCTGGTCCCCATTTGAGCCCGGGAACACCAGCACGCCAAACTTCAGCTGTCGCATCACGAGATCCTCCGTCACTGCTTAATCGTCACTGCTTAATATAGAGCACCGTCGTCGCGTCGCGATAGGCGCGGTTCCAGCCGGGGCTCCCCTGGAGAATTTTATCGAGCGGCGCCCCGGTCTGCACCAGCACGCCGTTGACCCCGTAGCGGGCAAAAGTTTCCTGCCAGCGGATACCCGCGCTCGTAGCCACGTATGTATCCAGCAAGGTATTATACGGATCGGCGCGGCCGTCGACGAAGACCGGCCAATGATGCGCGATCAGGTAGCCGCCCCAACCATAGTCATGAAAGAGATGGACGGGGGCCGGCAACGTGCCGCGCTGCGCATCCAGGTACGCCACCGCGCCCGCCGGATAGTCCCGCTCCGCGGGGGTCGGGTGGATCTGCGCCCGCGGATTCGTCAAAATGATCGCCGCCAGCAAACTCGCCATGAGCAGGTAGACCGCCAGGTTCAGCCGCCCGAAGAGGGCCGGCGACAATGCACCCGGCGCGGGGGCCCGCGACTCGGCGGCCGGCCGGGGCGGCCCGAGCTCCGCCAGGCGCCCGGCCGCGACGACCGCCCAGATGATGGCATAGAGGGGCAGGAAGCGCAACGCCTGTAGCGCCATCGTCGTGAAGCCGGCCAGCGCGATCATGAGCGAGGCATCGCCCCACAGCCGGCCGGGGCCCGGGGTGGAGCTTTCCGCCGTAGGAGGGCCGGGCCGGCGCAGCAGGTTCAGTACCAGCAAGGCCAGCAGGGTCGCCAGGAACGGCCAGCCCCGGATGGCCCGCAAATCCGGCGGCTGCCATTCCTGCACAAAGCGCAATGAGGCGTTCCCATTCGGGCCGCTGAGATAGGTGAGGGGATAGAGCCAGAGATCCCAGCCGTTCGGATTGAGCAGGGAAACCGCGGCGCAGGCCACGCCGGCCGCCAGGAGGGGGCGGAGCGGCGCGGCCGGCCAGCCGAGGAGCCGGTTCAGGGCTTCGCCGGCGATGAAAGCCCCCAGGAGCAGGAGTCCCGCGCTGAACCCGGCATGGAAATTGGCCCAGAGCAGCATCAGCGGCGGCAGGAGCCAGAGCCGGCGGTCCGGCCCGACGCGCCGATAGCGGAGCAAGATGGCCAGGAAGCTGACAAAGAACAAGGTGGTCCAGATCTGGGGCCGCACCCCCCAGGTTGGTGCATCGAGGACCATGGCCACGAGCACCATCCCGGCCGCCAGGCTGCGGCCCGCCCCGCGCCCGCGCAGAGTGCCGAACAGCACCGTATACACCGCGGCACTGGCCAGGCCAAAGAGCAGCACATTCGCCCAGTAGCCTACGCCCTGCTCGACGCCGTACATCACCGTTTCCAGCAGCCATTGCTGCATAATCCAGCGTGCGCCCGGCACGGTGTACGAATAGATATCGCCATGCGGCACGGTGCCCGTCTGTGCGACGAACTGCCCGTTCGCCAGGTGCCACCAAACATCGGGATCGGTCGGGGTCCAGAAATAGGCCAGCACACAGACGGTGAGCAGCAGCGCCAGCAGCAGCAACGGTCGATCAAATTCCGCGAAGGCCGGCCGGCCGGCCCGCCGCGGTGGATCGGGCCCGGCCGCATGTGCGGCGATCTCCCCCATGGGTGTGTCCCTCGTCTGCATCGCCGGCTAGCCGACCCAGTAGCCGCGAATGGACTGTAAGGTCCAGACCAGCAGCCAGCTGACCCAGAGGGTCACAATGCCCAGGTGGACCACGCGCGGCCGCCGGGCCGCCCAGTGGGCCAGGATCATGAAGCACGGAAAGGCGACGAGGACGTACCGCGATACGCTGACGAGTGGGAAATCAGGGCGCAGATGAAACCAGGTCGAGACCAGGATCGTGGCCGCCTGGAGCCCATAACTGGCCCGGAACCGAAATGCCGCCACCGCCAGGGCCGTGAACAATAAGAGGACCACTAAATCGAACATGTTGATCGATAGTTGTCGCTCGCCCAGCAGCTTCTGTATGGCGACGATGAGCGTCTCCCCCGGCCAGCTCACGCGTTGTTGCCATTGCAGACTTTCGCGGTCAAACCAGGAGACGGGATCGTGCAGGCCATACGCGAGATATCCAAAATAGGCGAGCGTGCCGGCGGCGCCGGAGAGCAGCAAGCTGCCGGCCGTCGCGACGCGGCCACGGTCCAGCCCGCTAAGCGGCCGGGTCAGGGACCAGCCGGCGACGATCAAGTATTCCACGGCCAGCGGCACGCCCAGTATAGCGCCCTGGACCTTGGTTAGGCCGGCACAGACCGCCAGCAGGATGGCGCCGGGCACGTGCCCGCGGCGGACACACCAGAACGCCCCCAGGGTCAGGGCCAGAAAGAGCGATTCCGTATAGGCTGCGTAGAGAAAAAAAGCGGTC
>DATGEF010000024.1:0-19803 GCA_035310405.1 Chloroflexia bacterium
CCCAGGCCACGCTCGACTTCGTGACCGCCCGCCAGGAGATCTACCCGGCGCCTGGACAGCTGCCGCAGGTCACGCCGGCCGGCCTCGCCGCCGACCTAGCCCGGCGCGACTTCACGATCAACGCCATGGCCTTGCCGCTCGACCCGGCCGGGGCCGGCCTGCTGGATCCCCAGGGCGGCCAGGCCGACCTGGCCGCGGGGCAGATCCGCGCCCTCCATGCGGCCAGCTTCCGCGACGACCCGACGCGGATCTTCCGCGCCGCCCGCTACGCCGCCCGCTTCGGCTTTACCATCGAGCCGGCGACCCGCGCCTGGATCGGCAGCACCCAGGACGCGGAGATGCTGGACCGCCTCACGCCGGCCCGGCTGCGGCAGGAAGTGCTGCGCACCCTGGCCGAGTCCGATCCCGCGCCGGCGTTGGCCCTCCTGCAGCAGTGGGGCGTGCTGCGCGCCCTCGATCCGGCCCTGACCTGGGATGGGGCGGGGGCCGCCGATCTGCGCTGCGCCGCGGACCCCGCCAGCCGGCTCACCCTGCTGCTCTATCGGCTGCCGGCCGCGGCCCAGGCGCGGCTGAGCACACGCCTGGCGATCGATCCCCGGCCGGCCACGGAACTCGCCACCCTCGTCGCCCAGGGGGGGAGCTTGCCCGGCCGGCGCCCCAGCGCCGTGGCGGCGCTGCTCCGCCCCCTGGCGCCGGCCACGCTGGAGCTCTACGGCTGCCTCGCCCCGCCGCCGATCGCCGCCGTCATCCGCCGCTACCAGCAGGAGTGGCAACCCGTCCGGCCGCACCTCACCGGCGCCGACTTGCGCGCCCTCGGCATCCCGCCCGGCCCGCGCTACCGGCAGCTGCTGGAGGCGTTGCGCGACGCGCGTCTGGATGGCGCCCTGGCAACGCGGGAAGACGAGATCGCCTTCGTCCACAAGCTGTTAGAGGCCGAGAGCTGAGCGTTCCGATCTGGCGCCGGACTCAAGCAACGGATAGTCCTCCGCGCAGAATAGACCGTCGCTTCTCTTTCATCACAATATTGAGGTCGTCGGAGATAATCAGACTCGAATCGAGGGTATCCAATGTTTGAACATCTTCAGCTACTAACCGAACCGCTACAACAGGTAACCGAGGCTGAAGTCGAGACCTTAGAACAGGCCCTCGACACGCCGTTGCCCCCCGATTATCGCGCATTTTTGATGCAATGGGGTCCGGGCGTGATCGATAGAGAGATTGTGCTTTATGGGCCAGCCGACGTAATCGAGTCGACCCACGACGTGCGCGATCTATTCCATGTTTCAGAGGAAGAGGGGCAAACCCGCTTTTTTACCTGGTACACGAACACCACAGCGTTCTTTGTGTCTGCCGATCTGGATCGTTTACTCTCCATCGGCTACAGCCTGGAAAGTGACTATTTCCTGTTACTGCCCGACACCCCGCCCCGCTATTTTGAGTTTCCGCGCCATAGTGACAGTATCCGCTGGGTGGGCACCAGCATGGACGACCTCCTGCAATACCTGAATCCCCGCGTGCGCTTCCGCCCTCAGGCGCGCCAGATTGTGGAGCAAGGTATCCTGCGCAACGACGATGGCCGGCCAAACGGAACCGTTTACCAACCGGTCTTTATCCCTGTCGGATACCATCCCCCTTCCCGGGTTTTTGCCCGGCCAGACGGAACCGTTTACCAACCAATCTTTGTCCCTGTCCCCTACGACCAATCTGCCCCCGATCCAACGGGGGTAGAGGAAGAATTACCTTGGGGGCATGAGGACGACGGGTTGGTCAATGACAGTATCGGATACCATGCTACCGGACAAGATCTGACCACCATACCCTTTTATATGGAACGCTACCCAGTGTTGCAGCA
The DNA here is from genome assembly GCA_035310405.1 of Chloroflexia bacterium. GTDB lineage: Bacteria > Chloroflexota > Chloroflexia > QHBQ01 > JAICKM01 > JAICKM01. Next base: position 1,853 of record DATGEF010000024.1, read on the forward strand.
ACTCCGGGACATGGCCTTACGCGACTCAACTCTGCGGTTTGAAACGCGTGAAGGCGATGAGCCGCATGCTGAACTCCAAGTGCCAGCGTTTGATGCGCACATCACCGTCGGGCCGGGCATGGCAGGATTGGCGTTGTACATTCGGGTACCCATAGACAACCAAGTAGCTTTCTACCGCTGGTTGGCGGCCGAGACAGAACGTTTGGGCTACACAGTGCCATTGGCACTACGCGCCCGGCTCCCCGCCGCGTCTTCGTGAGTTGCCTCGTGGCCCATCTTGCCCCCGTCTACCCGACAGTTGCAGGGGCAAGATGGGAAAGGTAAGATTCATTTGACAGCCCCTCTGTATTGAGTGTAAGATTTCTGGAATGGTTTCCCACTCCACCCAGTTCGTCTCGCCCGTAATCATTGGCCGAGAGTTCGAGCTTGATATTCTTGGGCAAGCTCTGCATGCCGTACAGCGGGGCAAGGGCTGTTGCATGTTGATTGCCGGCGAGGCGGGCGTGGGCAAGAGTCGCCTTCTCAACGAGCTTCGCCAGCGCGCTGCAAGCGCGCACTTTGCCGTGCTGCAAGGGCATTGCTTTGAGCAAGATGTGTCATTTCCTTACTCCCTGTGGATCAATGCGCTGCGCGATCTCTTTGCCTGGAACGACGCAGCAGAAATCGAAAAACTGCTCGGTCCGCTTGTGTCCGAATTCGTCAAGCTCTTGCCCGAACTCGCGTTGCTTCTCCCCGAGATTGAGCCTGCACCTGCGCTCGATCCCGAATCGGAAAAACGCAAGCTGTTTGAAGCCCTGGCGCGGTTTGCTGCACAGCTTGCGACCGAAAGCCCGTTGCTTGTCATCTTGGAAGATTTGCACTGGAGCGATGCAGCCAGCCTCGACTTTTTGCGCGCCTTCACACACCGTATCGCCGATCGCCCCATTTTGCTGATTGCCACCTACCGCAGCGATGAGCAGCCTCCCCAACTCGTCCGTTTCCTGGCGCAAGCGAACCGTGAACGGGTGGCCGACGAACTGGTCCTCGCGCCGCTCACTCGCAATCAGGCAGCCGAGATGACACGTAAGATCCTGAAGCTGGACCGTCTCCCTGGAGACGAGTTCCTCGATCTGATCATGCAACTGACCGAAGGGAATCCTTTCTTTATTGAAGAAATGCTCAAGACCTTGACCGAGACGGGGAATGCACCGGGCGCCAGAGACTGGTGGAAGCACCAATCAGTGAAGGAACTCCAGGTGCCCTCCAGCGTCTACGAAGCCGTGCGGCGGCGGATTGAGAGTCTTGAACCCGAAACACTCCAGGTTCTCACACTGGCTGCCGCGATTGGTCAACGCTTCAGTTTCGAGCTATTGCGCCAAGTCAGTTCGAAAGATGAGTACGATCTCCTGGCGGCGATCAAAGATTTGCTCGCGGCGCAGTTGCTTGTGGAAGAATCGGCAGACCAGTTTGCTTTCCGTCATGCATTGACCCGCGACGCAGTATACACGGGGATGCTGATTCGTGAGCGCCAAGCGCTGCACGGGCGGATCGGCGAAACTATGGAGAGGTTTTGGGGAGCGACGAGCGGCGCGCATGCCGCAGAACTCGCCTACCATTACGACCGGGCGGCGGTCTGGGATAAAGCGCGCAACTACTCGCAGCTAGCGGGTGAGCAAGCGCAAAAGCTGCATGCTCCGCGCGAAGCCCTGGCCCATTTCTCGCGCGCGCTTACCGCGGCGGGATGGCTGAATATAACGCCGTCCTGGTCAATCCCCAGCGGCCGCGCCCACGCCTTTGAGCTTTTGGGCGAATTCGATCGCGCACGCGCCGATTTTGAGATGGCGCTGGAATTGGCCCGCCGTGCGGAGGATCGCCGGGCCGAATGGGCCACATTGATTGATCTCGGTTTCCTCTGGCAGTCGCGCGATTGGGTCCGCGCCGGCGACTATTTCGAGCGCGCGTTTGAACTTGCACGCTCCTTAGACGACAGCGCTCTGATCGCGGAGAGTCTCAACCGTGTGGGTAATTGGCAGACGAATCGCGGGCGGCCCCGTGAGGGATTGTCCGCTCATCAGCAGGCGCTGCAACTCTTTCGGGAATTGCATGACCGGCGCGGGATGGCCCAGACGCTGGGCCTTCTGGGTTTTGACAGCTACGCGCTGGGAGAGGTGGTGCAAGGCGCTGCGTACCACGAACAAGCCGTGCCCATCCTACGCGAGTTAGATGATCGCCAGGGCTTGGTCCATAGGTTGTCGGAACTGGCCTTGCGCCCGCGTTTTGACACCGAGGTCATGGGTGCGATTGACTTGTATCAGCTGGCACGCCTGAGCGAGACGGCGCTGGAAATCGCGCACGGCTGTGATTATCGCAAGGGCGAAGCAGACGCGTTGACTCGGGCCGCCATATCCCTCTGTTGGGCAGGCGATTACGGGCGGGGATTGGAGTACCTCCGCCGCGCCTCCAGCATTGCGGCCGAGATCGAACATCGGGAATTGCTCACGACCGTACACCTCGCTTGCGGAATCGAACTCTATCTGGGGCTGTTGGCGGCGGCGGAGGCAGGCGAGCATCTCGAGGCGGCACTCGCCGCGGCGCAAGCGCTCGGCTCCGTTGCTCTCACGTTCATTGTCACCGCGCGTCTAGTTACAGCGTGCATTCTGCAAAATGATTTGGCGCGCGCGCAAGGGCTGCTCGCTGGGGTATTGCCGGCGGACCTGCCGGAGGTCAGAGAAATGACCTTTCTGCTGCGCACCTGTTGGGCCGCACGCGCAGAGTTGGAACTGGCGCTTGGCAATCCCGCACGAGCATTAGAAATCGTCGAGCGTTTGCTAGCCTCCACCGCAAACCTGGCGCAATATGGCCCGCAGGCGGTGCCCCGCCTTTCACAACTGCGCGGGCAGGCGCTTGTGGCGTTGGGACAGATCGAGGTCGCGGTTGCCGAGTTCCAGGGGGCGCTACAAGTCGCGGGAGCACAAGGGCAACTCCCCATGCTGTGGCGATTGCACACCGATTTGGGTAAAGCTTACCGCGCGACGCGTCGCCGCGAGGACGCAGAGCAGGAGTTCTCATCCGCTCGAACTATTATTCAGCAACTAGCAAACACCCTATCCGACGGCCCCCTGCGCGCGAATTTCTTGCAACAAGCATTGGCGGCGATTCCCGTGGCGCCCGCACTCACGCCGCGCCGGGCCGCGATGAAGGAATTCGGCGGACTGACCGAGCGCGAGCGCCAGGTCGCCATGTTAATCGCCCAAGGCAAATCGAACGGTGAAATCGCCAAGACGCTCCTCATTACGGTGCGCACCGTCGAGGCGCATATCACGCGGATCCTCGACAAGCTGGCCTTGAAATCCCGCACCGAAATTGCCGCGTGGACGGTCGCGAAGGGATTAGGGTACCCGCGAAGCTGAAATTGTGTGGGCGCCCGCGACGGAATTGTGTGGTTTCCCCCGATGACACCAAGCGAGCCAGGTAGTAGACTCCCTGTAAGATTTGATTCAGGGAGGTTAGCCTGATGCGTGTACTGTTTACCACCCAACCAACTGCCAGCCATTGGTACCAGCTTGTGCCGCTTGCTCAGGCGTTGGAAGCGGCCGGGCATGGGGTTGCGTTTGCTTCGACGCCGGGCTTCTGTCCAACTATTGAAGCGAAGGGCTTCCGCGCTTTTCGGGCTGGGGCTGACGAGACCGAGGAAGAAGCCAAACAAATCAGGGAGCAAATAGCACGCTCCGAGGAACTCCCTCCCCAAGTTCCTTCCGTGAAGTATAGGTTCGCGGGCCTAAGGGCCGACCGCACCCTCCCTGACCTGCTCGACATTATCCGCGACTGGCATCCGCATGTCGTGGTGCGGGAGCATACTGAATTCGCCGGCTGCGTCGCGGCCGAACGCGCAGGGATACCGCACGCCACCTACCAGTTAGCTGCTCCTGCGCTCTTTTTCCTGCGCGCAGTGGAGGAACCACTGAATCGACTGCTTGCCTCAGTTGGCCTACCCTCCGGGACCCCTGGGAAGCCTGCTGATACGCTATATCGCTATCTGTTGTTATACCCACGCCCATTGAGCTTGTGGAACCCTGAGGTTCCCGTACCGCCTACAATGCATGTCTTTCGTTACACAGGTTTCAAGCCGTCAGCCGAAGACGCACTTCCGGAGTGGGTTGGGCAATTGGGGGAGTTGGAGGAGCGGCCGAATAGGCAGGTCGAAAAGCGGCCTACTGTGTATGCTACCCTCGGCACGGTCAACAACGACCGGACCGACATCCTCTCGGCTATCCTGGCCGGGCTGCGCGAGGAACCCATCAATCTGATCCTGACGGTTGGCCGTAACCGGGACCCGCTGGAGTTCGGCGACCAACCGGCCCATGTGCATATAGAACGGTATATTCCTCAGAACACGCTGCTCCCGCGTTGTGACCTGGTAGTCACCCATGGTGGTTCGGGCACCATGCTGGACGCGCTGAGCCTCGGCCTGCCCATGGTGATCATTCCGATCGCTGCTGACCAGCCGGTGAATGCGCAGCTCTGCGCGGAGTTGGGAGTAGCACGAGTAGTAACGCCCGAGGGGCGCACAGAGCTGGAGCTGGCGCAGGAGATCCGAAAGGCCGCCCAGGAGGTGTTGCGGGAACCGGGCTACCGGCAGAACGCGCAACGCCTACAAAAGAAAATGGAGGAGTTGCCTGGGCTGGCATACCCGGTAGCACTGCTGGAGACGCTGGCAATGGAGCGCAGTGACTACTCCCCAGGCGTAAACGCCGGGGCTTCTACGGATTGAGTACCGCTGCTCGGTAGTCCCAGAGCAAGTATGTAGACTCCTTGTAAGATTTGATTCCGGGAGGTTCTCTAATGGTTGCGTCATCATCTGCACAGGTGAAGGAAATCGGCGATGGTACCGGCATTGCGAAATTACGCGCAGCTCTGCACGGCGAATTGATCCTGCCGGGCGACGCTGCCTACGAGACCGCCCGGCGGGTATGGAACGGCGCTATTGATCGCCATCCGGCCCTGATCGTCCGCTGTGCGGATGTAAATGATGTGCGGCGGGCCGTCGAATTCGGGAGGCAACACCGTCTGGATATTGCGGTGCGCGGGGGCGGTCATAGCTTTCCGGGTTTTTCGACGTGCGATGACGGACTGGTGATTGACCTCTCGCCAATGAAGGACGTTAAGGTCAACCTCCGCAATCAGACTGCGCGAGCAGAGCCGGGAGTGACACTCGGCGAGTTGATCGCGGCAACGCAAGTGTATGGCCTGGGCACCAACACCGGCACCGTATCAGACACTGGTATCGCCGGACTGACCCTGGGTGGCGGCATCGGATGGCTGATGGGCAAGTACGGCCTGACCTGCGACAACGTGCGTTCCTTCGATATCGTCACCGCCGACGCGCGACTGGTGCGAGCAAATGCGATTGAGAACCGCGACCTGTATTGGGGTTTGCGGGGCGGTGGTGGGAATTTTGGCGTGGTCACAGCGTTTGAGTACCAACTTCACCCGCTTGGTACCATCCTGGGGGGGATGGTGGCCCATCCTTTGTCGCAAGCGCGTGCAGTCTTGCAATTCTATCGTGACTGGACGCGCGAGTCGCCGGATGAACTGACTGCCGCATGCGCTGTCCTGACCGGGCCCGATGGCAACCCCATCATCGGCATCGTGGCGTGCTACGACGGCGATCTGTCGGAAGGCGAGCGCGTATTAGCGCCCTTGCGCAAATTCGGGCTGCCGCTCGTCGCGCAGATCCAGCCGATGTCCTACGCCGGACTCTTCGCCCTGCTCGATCCTTCCGTCCAGAGTGGTCGCCACTATTACATGAAGGCGAGCAGCGTCAGCGCGCTGAGCGATGGAGCAATTGACGCGCTGGTGGATTCGGCGGAGGGCTTAACTTCGCCGTACTCGCAAATCGCTCTGCTGCATGTCCACGGTGCCGCCGTGCGTGTTGATGCGACCGCCACGGCGTTCCCAGTCCGCGAGGAGCATTTTGAAATCATGTATCTGGCCGGCTGCGAAGATAATGCCGATGAAAAACATGCCCAATGGTCGCGCCGGTCATGGCAAGCCATGCAAGCCTTCGCCAGCCAGCGCGCCTATGTCAACTTTTTGGATGACGAAGGAACGGCGCGGGTCCGCGCGGCGTATGGATCCAATTACGAGCGGCTGGTGGCGCTCAAGACCAAGTATGATCCCGACAACTTATTCCACCTGAACCAGAATATCAAGCCGAATCTCAGCGCTGGGTGCTCGGCAGGTTTTTGCACCGGCGATTCATAACTCTCTTCGCCGTGCTGGGGCGGGATCATGCGCGGTAGGGGCGAGGCATGCCTCGCCCGCGGTGGGGAGCGGTCATCGATAACGCCTGGCAACGTGGGGCGGGCGCCGCTGCGGACCAGCCGATCCGCGCCCCCCCACGGGCGAGGCATGCCTCGCCCCTACACGGTCCCCGGCCCCTGCCGGAGCAGACAGCGGCACAGCACCGGCGCCGCCCTCTGGCAGACGGCCGCCGGTGCAAAAACCTGCCGAGCACCCCTCAGCGCTAGTGCGGGGGACTAGACTACAGCTTGCAGTGGTGCAATAATCAGATTATCCTCGGCGCAGAGCGTATGGTTATTTCATTTTATTCTGAAACTATTGACAATTTTATATTTTAAGGCTATAATGGTAGCGGAGATTCTGACAGAGCTGCGCCGCTGAACTGGGATAGGGGAAAGGGGAAATCTGATGAAGCTACCGACACTGCAAGGCGTGATTGACCGCCGCATCCTGGTCAACTACCGGGTCGATCCGGAGATTCTGGAGAAACTCCTGCCGGCGCCTTTCCACCCGAAGCTGGTCAAAGGCCTGGGCGTTGCCGGAATCTGCTTGATCCGCCTGACGCAGTTGCGGCCGCAGGGCCTGCCGGCGCTAGTCGGTCTGACCTCAGAGAGCGCGGCGCACCGCATTGCCGTCCAATGGGAAGAAGGCGGTCTCAGCCACGAAGGCGTCTACATTCCCCGCCGGGATACCGCCTCGCGCTTTAACACCTGGGTAGGGGGCCGGCTGTTTCCGGGGGTGCATCATCACGCCCAGTTCCAGGTCACCGAGCACGCCGACCAACTCGCGGTGGCGGTGGACAGCGACGACGGCGAGACCCACGTCGCCGTCGCCGGGCAGGTCGCCGCCAGCCTGCCGCCAACATCCATCTTTGGCTCCCTCGCGGCCGCCTCGGCCTTCTTTGCCGGCGGATCCGTCGGCTACTCGCCGACGCGGCACGCGGGCGAGCTACAGGGCCTGGAGTTGGAAGCGTTTAACTGGCACGTCGAGCCGTTCCGCGTGAGCGCGGTGCAATCGAGCTTCTTCGACGATACGGATCGCTTTCCGCCGGGCACCTGCACCTTCGATTGTGCGCTGCTGATGCGCAAAATTGCACACCTCTGGCACGAGCAGGCGGCGGTCGGCGCCCACCCTGCAGCCTAATCGCCCGTGGTGCGGCGCAGGTTGAGCACGGCCGCCCCGGCGATCCCGGCCAGGATGATGGTGGTGACGAGCAGCCCGTTGAAGCCCAGGGCGTCGATGAAGGGCACGCCCAGTACAGCGCCCAGCACCTGGCCGACGGCCAGGAAGACCGAGTAAAGGCCCATCACGGCGCCGCGGTCCTGGACCTGCCCTTCCGTCACGTCCGCCAGGTAGGCCAGGGCCACGGGGGTAAAGCCGCTTTCGATAAACAGGGCCACGAACAGTAGGGGCACCAGGGGCCATTGGCCCCAGGGGCCCGGCAGCAGCTGCATGTTGATCGCAAACATCACCGCGACCACCCCGAAAGTCCCGGCCACGCTCATCAGCATCACGTTCGTCTTGCGCAGCCGGCCGTAGAGCGTGCTCCAGAAGTAAATGCCGACCATGAAGGCCAGGCCGAAGGCCAGGAAAGCGTTACTCACCTGCTCCCCGCGCCAACCCCCTTGCAGCAACTGGACGGGATCGGGCTGGGCGCGGCTCAGCAGCTTGTCCACGTGGTTGAGCCAGAGGCCGACGACCCCGTTGATGGCGATCCAGGCGGGCGCAAAGCGCCAGAGTCGGGGCAGGCGCACGAGGCCGCGGAACGCGCGCAGCTGCTCGCCGAGGCTCAACGTATGCGCGCCCGACGGCGCGGCGGCCACGGCCGGCCGGCTTTCGCGGATAAAGAAGAAGACCAGCCCCGCCGCCGCCAGGTCGAGCAGCGAGACCAGCCGCAGGCCGTCCCGGCCGGCCCAGTCCCAGAGCCGCCCACCAATGCCGGGGCCGACCACCAGCCCGAGGACCGTGCCGAGCTCGTAGAGCCCCATCACGCGGCCGCGTAAGGTCGCGCTGCCGCTCGTCACGTCCGACAGGAAGCCCAGGGTGCCGGGCGTGGTCGCCGAGGTCGCCAGCCCCTCCAGGATACGGCCGAAGAAGATCACGAAGAGCAGGGTGGTCAGGGGATGGAGCTGCACGGCGAACCCGGCGATGATCGGCCCGGCCAGCAAAAAGGGCTTCCGCCCGATGCGGTCGCTCCAGCTGCCGAAGAGGGGCGCCAGCAAGAACTCGCTGGCGAAATAGGCCACCGTCAGCCCGGCGACGACTGCCGGGTCGACCTTCGGCGGACTGACCACGCGGTTCAAATAGAAGCCGAGCAGCACGCCGGCGGCGCCGCCCGCACAGCGCAGTAAAAAGCCGACGACGATCCCGGCGATCAGGGAGCCGTTGAGTTGCGCGGTCAGGCCCGGCACAGCCGCCGTGCCGGGCGCCGTTACCCTACCCTGTTCCATGGTCCGTTCTGAAGCTCCTAAAATTCCACGCGGGGGGACCGCGCGGTCCGGTTTGAGGCCTCTCCCCTACTCTACCACAGCCCTGTAGCGGAGTCAAACACAATGGAGTCCAACTACTGTCCAGATAATGTATTTTGTTAGCGGAAAACATAGAATTTGTCATTCTGAGCGCAGCGAAGAATCCGCTGGAGCGCGAACCCACGGCCCCAATGGTGCGTTCTGGGCGGCCACGCACGGGCGGCGTGGCCGGCAGGTGGGGGATCGCCGAGCCCGCCGCCCGCCGACCCTGACCCTGTCCGCTGGGCAGCGGATTCTTCGCTGCGCTCAGAATGACAAATTCTCAAACATCTTTGGTAATATTTATTTCTTAGACCTATCGTGGCATATCTCGACCCCGGGCCCCCACATCCATCAGCAGGGCAGGGGTCGCCGTGGGAGCACGCTTCTTAGCGAATTCTTACCTTGCTCTGTGGACTCTCTGAAGCGCGGGTGGGATCATGGATGGTGTCCGGCCTCGGGGCGGGGGGCGCACCCCGGCCCGCGGGGGCGCCGTTGCGCGAAAGCGCAGGATTTGCTACACTGGGCGGGAGCGGGGCATAACGACAGGAGCGGCAACGACCATGAGCGCAGGATCTCCGTCCCGAGCGGCGTACTGGCGTGACCGCCTGCCTCAGCTCCGTGCGCGGGCCCGGGCGGGCGGGCTGTTCGCGGCCGGCGTGGCCGCCGCGTTCGCGGCGCTCCTGCTCTACCGGGGCCTCTTTCCCGGGCCCCCGCCCCTGACCGCGCACGACGTGAATGACTCGATTGCCCAGGCCATCGCCTCGGTGACCCCGCGTCCCGCCTTTTCGGCGCGCGTCTACCAGGGCATCCAACCATCGCTCGTGCTCGTCCAGGTGGATGCCCCGGGCACCAAGGGCACCGTCGAGCATCGGGTCGGCAGCGGCGTGATCATCAATGCGCAGGGCGCCATTCTCACGGCCCTGCACGTCGTCACGCAATCCACCGCCATTCAACTGACGTTCGCGGATGGCAGCCAATCGCCCGCGCAGGTCAGCGGCCAGCAGCCGGACCATGACATCGCCGTCCTGCAAGCGCGCCAGGCGCCCGCGCAACTCATGCCCGCCACCCTCGGCAACCCGAACGCCGCGCACGTGGGCGACGAGGCGTTTGTGGTCGGCAATCCCTTCGGGCTGTACAGCTCGCTGAGCGCCGGCGTCATTTCCGGGTTCGGCCGCTCGTTCCAGCCCGTGAACAGCCCGTACGAGTTCCAGAACCTGATTCAGATCGATGCGGCTGTGAATCCCGGCAATTCGGGCGGCCCGCTGCTGAATCGCTACGGGGAGGTGATCGGCATTGTCACCGGGCTGGTCAATCCGACGGACCAGGATTTCTTTGTGGGCGTCGGGTTTGCCGTCCCGATCACGGTGGCCGCCCCAGCGGCGGGCGCCCCCCCGTATTGAGTGGTGAGTAGTAAGTGACCGGTGCCGAGGGCGGGATGCAGATGGGATAAGGAGAGGGCCTGATGAATCGTCCGACGAACAGCGAAAATAGGTTGCCGCTGGAGCAGGTGCTCTACGAAGTGAAGAAGGTCATCGTCGGCCAGGATCATTTGTTGGAACGCCTGGTGATCGCGCTCCTGGCGCGGGGGCACATCCTGGTCGAAGGTGTCCCCGGCCTGGCGAAGACGATGGCGATCAAGACCCTGGCCGAAGCGATCGGCGGCGAGTTCAAGCGCATCCAATTCACGCCCGATCTGGTCCCGGCCGACCTGGTGGGCACACGCATCTACAATCAAAAAACGGGCGACTTCAGCACCTCCCGCGGCCCGGTCTTTACCAACCTCCTGCTGGCCGATGAAATCAACCGCGCGCCCGCCAAGGTGCAGAGCGCGCTGCTCGAAGTGATGCAAGAGCGCCAGGTGACGATCGGGCCGGACACCTTCCCGGTGCCCGATCCTTTCCTCGTGCTCGCGACCCAGAATCCCATCGAGACCGAAGGGACCTATCCCTTACCGGAAGCGCAGGTGGACCGCTTCATGCTCAAGGTGGTGGTCGGCTACCCAAGCGTGAGCGAAGAATTCGTTATCGTCGAGCGCATGATCGGCGTGCTGCAAGCAGTGCAAAAGGTGCTGACGACCGAGCAGCTGCTGGGCTTGCAGCAGGTGGTCGACCAGGTATACGTGGACCCCGCCCTGATTCAGTACGCCATCCAGGTCGTGGGCGCGACCCGGACACCGCAGGCGGTCGGCTTGCCGGAGCTACAGCCCTATATCACCTTCGGGGCGAGTCCCCGCGCGTCGATCAACCTGATCCGCACGGCGCGGGCGCTCGCGTTCGTGCGCGGCCGCGCCTACGTCCTGCCGCAGGATGTGCGGGATATGATCCTCGACGTGCTGCGCCATCGCCTGGTGCTGTCCTACGAGGCGCTCTCCGACAACCGGAGCAGCGACGACCTGTTGCACAAAATCATGGGCCGCGTGCCGGTCCCCGTGGTGCCGTTACATGAGCACACCAATAGCCGCGCCCACGCCTGAGCGCATTTTGCAGCGCCTCGACTGGCAGGTCCTCCGCCGGCTGGATGGCCAGCTGCAGGGCGATTACCGCACCCTCTTTTACGGCTACGGGGTGGATTTTGCCGATCTGCGGGAATATCAGCCCGGCGACGATGTGCGCTATATCGACTGGAACGTCACCGCGCGGATGGATACGCCCTACGTCCGCCAGTATGTCGAGGATCGCGAAATCACCGCCTGGTTTCTGCTCGACCTGAGCCCCTCGATGGATTTCGGCAGCCAGCAGAGTCTGAAGCGGGCGGTCCTGGTGGACCTGGTCGCGACGCTGGCGCGGTTGCTCACGCGCCACGGCAATCGGGTCGGGGCGCTGTTCTACGCCACGCGTGTCGAGCACACGATCCCCGCCCGCGGGGGGCGCATCCAGGTCTTGCGCCTGATCAACGATCTGCTCAACCAGCCGGCCCTGCCACGCGCCCCGTTCACCAACCTCAGCCCCCTGCTCACCGCGGGCCTGCACAGCCTGAAGCGCCGCGCACTGGTCTTCATCATCTCGGATTTCATCAGCGTCCCCGGCTGGGAACGGCCGCTGACCTTGCTGAACCAGCGGCATGAGGTCATCGCGATCCGGCTGTGGGATCCGCGCGAAAGTGAGCTGCCGGACGTCGGCCCGATCATGATGGAGGATGCGGAGACAGGCGAGCAACTCTATGTGGACACGCACGATGGATCGTTCCGGCGGCGGTTCGCCGAGGCGACCCAGCAGCGCGAAGCCACCTGGCACGCGGCGTTCAAGCATGCCGGGGTCGATGCCCTGGAGCTCGCGACCGACGAAGACCTGGTGCGCGCCCTCGTGCGTTTTGCGACGCTGCGGCAGCAGCGCCGCAAGTGATTGGACGGCCCCATGACTTTCATCTGGCCCGCCATGCTGATTGGGTTGGTGCTGATCCCCCTGTTCGTGGGGATCTATATACGCATGCAGCAGCGGCGGCGCCGGTTGGCCGCGCAGTATGGCACCCCGGCGCGGCCCGCCACGGGCGCGGGGCGCCAGGGACGCCGGCCGGGGAGCGCCCGGCGCCGCCACATCCCCCCGCTGCTCTTTCTTGTCGCCCTGGGCATCCTCATCGTCGCCCTGGCCCGGCCGCAAACCCTGGTCAGCCTGCCGCGGCTCGAAGGCACCGTCATCTTAGCCTTTGATGTGTCCGGCAGCATGGCGGCCGACGATGTGAAGCCGAGCCGGCTGGAAGCGGCGAAGACCGCGGCGCGCGCGTTCGTGCAGGACCAGCCGGCCACGGTGCAGATCGGCGTCGTGACCTTCAGCGACGGCGGCATCGCCACGCAGGCCCCGACCAACGACCAGGGCCCCGTCCTCGCCGCGATCAACCGCCTCGGCGTGCAGCGCGGCACGTCGGTCGCGTCGGGTATTCAGTCCGCGCTCAAGGCGATTGACGTGGTCCAGCACCCGCTCCTGACCCTCGCCAACCAGCTCCCGACGCCGGCCGCCACGCCGACCCCTGTGTCGCCAGGGACCTATACCTCGGCCGTGATTGTCCTGCTCACCGACGGCGAGACCACCGCGGGGCCCGATCCGCTCGCCGCCGCGCAGACCGCCGCCGATCGCGGCGTCCGCATCTACCCCGTCGGGATCGGCAGCACGGCCGGGGCGACGCTGCACCTCAACGGCTTCACCGTGGTGTCGCGGCTGGACGAGCAAACCCTGCAACAGATCGCCGCCCGGACCGGCGGGACGTATTATAGCGCGGACAAGGAAGAAGACCTGCACACGATTTATGATCACCTCGACCCGCAACTGGTGATCAAACCGCAGCAGACCGAAGTCACGGCGCTTTTCGCGGGCGCGGGCATCCTGGTCTTGCTGATCGGCGGGACCTTGTCGCTCTGGTGGCTCGGCCGCTTGCCCTGATTGCGTAGCGGTGCGTAGCGGAGGTAGAAGATGGACTGGCTATGGCCCGGGTTCTTGCTCCTGCTGGGGCTGGTGCCGCTGCTGATTGCGCTCTATATTTGGGTGCTCCGCCGCCGGCGGGAGGCGTTGCGCTACTCCAGCCTGGCGCTCGTGCGGGCGGCGCTGCCCCGCTACTCGCGCCTGCGGCGCCATTTGCCCTTCGCCCTGTTTCTCCTCGCGCTCGCCAGCTTAATCCTCGCCGTCGCGCGGCCGGTGCAGATCGTGAGTGTGCCCACCGGGCAGGCCACGATCATCCTCGCCCTCGATGTGTCGGGCAGCATGCGCCAGAACGATATTCAGCCCTCCCGGCTGGAGGCGGCCCAGGCGGCCGCACTGTCGTTTATCCACGATCAAAAGCCCAATACGGCGATCGGCATCGTCGCCTTCGCCGGGTACGCGGAGTTGGTTCAGCCGCCGACCACCGATCAGGAAGCGCTGCAAGTCGCCGTCGAGAGTCTGACCACGGCGCGGGGGACGGCGATTGGCGACGGCATCTTGACATCGATCGATGCCATCGCCCAGATCGATCAGAACGTGGCGCCGAGTGTCGCGGACCCCACAGCCCCGGATCAGCCGACGCCCGTGCCGAAAGGCGCTTATGCACCGGACATCGTCGTCTTGCTCACCGACGGGGTGGCCAACACCGGCGTCCCCCCCCTGGACGCGGCGCAGCAAGCCGCCGACCGGGGCGTGCGCGTGTACACCATCGGCTTCGGCACAGCGGAGGGATCGCCGGGCTTTGGCGGCCGGGGCGGCTTCGGCCGGGGTGGGGCGCCGTTTGGCGGCGGGCAGTTTGGCGGCGGCGGGTTCCGCCGGGGGATCGACGACGTCGCGCTGAAGCAGATCGCGGATCTGACGGGCGCCAGCTATTACGCCGCGGCGAGCGCGGGCGAGCTGCAAAAAGTGTTCCAGAATCTGCCCACCTACCTGATCACCAAACACGAAGTCACAGAAATCAGCGTCGTGTTTGCGGCCGGCGGCGCCCTCCTGGTCGCGCTAGCCCTGGCCCTCGCCTTGCGCTGGAATCCCCTGCCCTGAGCACGCTAGCCTATGCTATAATGAGCCAAATCTGGCGATATAGTGAAGGCTATGCTGACCATTCGATTGTTCGGGGGCCTGGTCCTGGAGCGCGACGGCCAGGCGTTGCCCCCGCCCACGCCGCAAAAAGCGGCGCTGCTGCTGGCCTACCTGCTGGCTGCGCACAACCGCGTCCACCCGCGGGCCTTGCTGGCCGGGCTCTTCTGGGGCGACCAGCCGGAGCAGCGCGCCCGCCGCAACCTCAGCGACGCCCTCTGGCGCATCCGCACCCTCCTGGAACCGCGCAGCGCGCGCCCGGACTCCGGGCCGCCGATCTTGCTCCTGGAAGGCGACACGGTGCGCTACAACCCCGCCGCGGCGGTGGCCCTCGACGTCCGCACGTTTGAGGAACTGCTGCGCGACCCGCCAGACGTCGAGCGGCAGGCGCGCGCCGTGGCCCTATATCACGGCGACCTGCTCGCCGGCTACTATGACGACTGGGTGCTGCTGGAACGCGAACGCCTGCGCCAGCTCTACCTGGCAGGCCTCGCCCGGCTGCTGACCGCCTATCAAGCCGCCGGCGCCTGGGACGCGGCCGTGACCACCGCCGCCCGCCTCGTGGCCGCCGACCCGTACCAGGAGTCCGCGACCCGCGAGCTGATGCGCCTCTACTACCGCCTGGGCCGCCGCGATCGCGCCTTCCAGCAGTTCGCGACCCTGAAAGCGGTGCTGGCCGCCGACCTGGAGATCGAGCCGGAGCCCGAAACCGTGGCCCTGCACGCCCTGATGCAGGCTGGCCTGGCGCCGCCCGCCGGGAGGGCGGCTCCTGGGCCGGCGGGCCCCGCCCTGGGCGACAACATCCGCCAGCTCTCGCTGATCGGGCGCGACGCCGAGCGCACCCGGCTGGGCGCCTGGCTGGCCGAGCCGCGGCCGCACCCGCCGATGATCTTGCTGCAAGGGGAAGCCGGCGCCGGCAAGACCCGCCTGGCGGTCGACATCGCGGAGGAGGCCTACCGGCACCGCATGGTGGTGCTCTGGGGGCACTATCACCCGCTGGCCACGCCGCTACCGTATGCCGGGCTGGTCGAGGCGCTACGGGGGGGCTTGCGGCTGGCCGGGGCGCCGGCCCTGGAGCCGATCTGGCTGAGCGAGGTGAGCCGGCTGATCCCCGAGGTCGCCGCCGGACAGCCGCGCCTGCCGCCGCCGATCAGCCTGCCGCCCGACCAGGAGCGCATCCGCCTCTGGGAGGCCCTCACCCGCTACCTGCTGGCGCTCGCCGCCACAGGGCCGCATCTCTTTGTGCTCGAAGATGTGCAGTGGATCGACCCGGTCACCCTCGATCTCTTCCAGTACGCCCTCCCGCGCCTGCGCAACAGCGGCGTCGGCTCCCGGCTGCTGGCGACGGCCCGCAGCGAGGACCTGGTCGGCGCCCCCGCGCTGACCGGGGCGTTGCGCAACCTGGAGGCCCAGGGCATGCTGGGCGTCGTGCCGGTCGAGCGGCTCAGCTCTGCGGCGATCGGCCAGTTGGTGCAGGAGGCCCTGGGCCTGGCGCGCCCCGCGCCCCGCTTCAGCGACCACCTCTGGCACGAAACCGAGGGCAACCCGTTTTTTGCCCTGGAAACCCTCCGTTTCTGGGCCGAGCGCGGCGCGATCACCCGCACCGCGGCCGGCGGCTGGCAGCCGCCGGCCGCCGACTACGGCCCGCTCCCCACCCCGGCCAGCGTGCGCCGGGTGCTCGAACAGCGCCTGGCCAGCCTCAGCCCGGCCGCCCGCGCCGTGATCGAGGTCGGCGCCGTGCTCGGCCGGGAGGTGCCCGAGCGCCTGCTCTGGCGCGCCAGTGGCGCGACGCCCGAGGCGGTGCTAGGCCCGGCCGAAGAGCTGCTCCGCCACCAGCTGTGGGTCGAAGACGGCGACCAGCAAGGCTACCAATTCGCGCACCAGAAGGTCCGCGAGGTGGCCTACCAGGCTATCAGCGGCCCCCGCCGCCGCCATTTGCATCGCCTGGCCGCCACGGCCCTGGAAGCCGAGCGCCCCAGCGCCGTCGCGCGCCTGGCCCACCATTGGCTGGCGGCCGGCGACCCCGGGCGCGCCCTGCCCTACCTGCAACAGGCGGCCGAGCAGGCGGCCGCGGCCTTCGCCCACGAAGAGGCCCTGGCGTTCTATAACCAGGCGGTCGCCGCCGTCGCGCAGCTGCCGACCATCGTGGCCGAGGACGACCTAGAGCGTGTGTATGCGGTGGTCGCCGGCCGGGCGACGATCAACAGCCGCTTACAGCGGGGCGGGCCGGCCGGCGCCGATCTCGACTGGCTGGTCGAGTTAGCCCGGAATGCCCGGCAGCCCGGGCGCGTGGCCGATGCGCTCATCCGGCGCAGCACGCACCTGATCTCGTCCGCCCATTACGGGGCCGCGCAGCCGGATCTGGACGCGGCCCTGGAGCTGGCCCGCACCGCGCAGGATCGGCCGGCCATGGCCCGGATCCTCACCCAGCTGACCCGTTTGCAGATGCGCCTGGGCGATCATGCCGCGGCCGCCCGCGCGGCCACGGCGGCCCTGCAGCACTACCAGGAGATCGGTGACCAGCGCGGCGAGGTCGAAGTGCTCAATCTCCTCGGCTCCGTCCATGGGCAGGCCGGCGAGACGGACCGCGCGGTGGCGATCCTGGAGGAAGCGCTGGTCAAAGTCCGCCGCATCGCGAACGCGGTGGACGTCGAAGCGCGGGTCTTGAACAACCTGGGGATTTTTGTCAGCACGCCCGCCGCCGCCTACCAGTTGTTCACCCAGTTCTTCGCCATCGTGCAGCAGACCGGGTCGCTCGCGCTCCAGGAGACCGCCCACCAGAACCTGGCCGAGATCTGTTACCGCTTCGGCCGCTACGCCGACGCGCAGAATCACCTGGATCAGGCCTACGAGCTGGCCACGCAGGCGCAGAACCAGCATGATCTGGGCATGGTGCTGATCACCCGCGGCCAGGTGCGGGCGGCGCTCGGCGACCCGGCTGCCGCCCAGGCCGATCTGCAGGCGGCCGTCGCCATGCTCGACGCCCTCGGCGCCCGCTACGTGAGCATGATCGCGCTGCTGGCGCTGGGCGACTTCCTGCTCGACCAGGGTCTGTTCGCGGCCGGGTTGGGCGCCGTCGATCGCAGCTATGCGCTCTGGCAGCAGCTCGACCGGCCGGATGGCCCGCCCGCCGCGGCCCTCTACGATGCCCAGAAGGCGCGCGGGCACGCCGGGCTGCGGCGGGCGGGCACGGCGCGGCGGGCCGTCGCGGCGGCCCGCCAGACGCTCGCCGCCGCGGGGGCGCCCGGCCCCCAGAGCTGGACCGATCCGTCGGTGGAGGTATGCGCCCACTGCTATAGTGTCTTGACGGCGCTCGGCCGGACGGCCGAGGCCAGCGTGGTGCTGCACGAGGGGGTGGCCCGCATGCACGCCCTGGCTGATGCGGCGGGCGAGGGGCTGCGGACGCCCTACCTGGAAAATGTCCGCGAGTGCCGGATGCTGCGCGGGGCCTGGGAGGCGCGGGCCGGCGATCCGGCCTCCCTCCGCCCGGAGCCGGCGGACGCGGCGCCCCAGGTCGAGCGCAAAGTCGCCACCCGCCGCGCCGAGATCGCCTTGATGCTGCGTGACGCCGCGCAAACCGGCCGCGCATTGGACGAGGCCGATCTCGCCCGCAGCTTAGGCGTCTCCTTGCGGACGATCCAGCGCGATCTCGCGGCGCTCACTCTGCCCTCAC